>NZ_LBHW02000036.1:0-65500 GCF_001005835.2 Achromobacter sp. LC458 | reverse complement strand
CTGGTGCAAGGCGCGCTGGACCACGAAATGACCGAAGACCTGACCAACGTCGTCCCAGGCACCGACGCCGCCGAACCGGTGCTGTCCGCCACCCCCGATCCCTACGTCGCCCCGGTTCAAGCCGCGGCGGGGAAGTTCTGAGTCAGGTGCATGTCGATATGGATGTCGGCGAACGGACAGATCACGGAACCGTCGTCGGCTTTTTCCAGCAGACCCAAGTCAACCAGCGCCTTGGTGTCCTCGTGGACACGCCGGACATCGCGCTCTAAACGCCGCGCCAGTTCGCGGATGCCGACCTGTCCCGCGCCCAGCATTTCCCTGACGATATTCCAACGCAACTCCGTAAGTTGGCCGAAAAATGCCGCTGGCGATTCGAAGTTGAGCCGTTCGCCCTGGTAGGCCCCGGCCGCCAGACCATGCTTGGCACGGCGCCCCGCATCTGCCAGAAACGCCCGCCAATCCTGGTCGATCGTGATGGTTAAAGTCCGGTCCATTGTCATTCCCTCCATTTCTCGACTTCCTCAGAAAAGTCTTCCAGCAACTGCTCGATGGTCGTAAACCGATAGGCATGCTCCCGGTCTCCGACATGCTTGTGATCGCCTTTGCCACGCTCGTTGTCAAAACCGACGACGCGTTTTCCTTCGCGGATATAGGCAAGGCGATACTTGAAGCCGTGTGTCGTGGGCGGGACAGGATCGGGCACCTTCCAAATAACGATCTGCAAGATCCCAAAGTCTTCATCAATGCTCTTGTCGCTGATGATGAGTTGAGCTTTCATAAGACATACCGGCCCGTCGTGTTGGCAATTCAGACAACATACCCGCTGTTGGCGACTTTGCCAACAGATGCCGGACCGAATTGTAACTTATAAGAAATACCTGAAATATCGTGAAGCCCAGGGGCAAACACGCGCCCTTATACTCGCCAGCGCACGCGGTGGGGCATGGTGGTTTTCCGGCTTGCCGCGTGGGCATGCCGTCTGCCCGACCCGCCTTTGCATTCCAAGAAAACAAAAGGAAAGCGCGACCTTTATGACACCCTCTTCGAAGGCCAACCTGCCCGTTCGCAGCATCCTGGCGAGCTTGCTTGCCGCCGCCAGCGTGACCTTGGCGGCGTCGCCCGCCGTTGCCGCGAGCGACGCGCCCGCCCCGATATCCCAAGCCGCCGCTGCCCGCGTAGCGCCGCCGGATGTGCCGTCCATGCTGTACGCCATCTACGACGTAGACGGCAAGGGCGAGACGACATACGAAGTGGCCAACGGCAGTGTCGCCACGTATTGGTTCGGGCACGCCTTCGAATCCGAGGGTACGCATTACTACACCGGCTTTGCGTGGGACACGGCGGACCGCTACGGCAAGCCGGGCGAAGACGATGTGGGCCCGGGCACCCGGGTCAACCTGACCGAAGCGACCTTCGTGCTGACGGACCCTGCCTCTGAACGGCCCTGGAAGTTTCGCGGCATGGAACCCACCATCGGCGAATTCGGCGCGTACGAACGCGGCGAAGACGTGGACACGCGCCGCAAGCCGCTGGAATTTCGCACGCCCGCCGGCAAGCTGCTGCTGGCCGTGCCCACCACCAATTTCGACAATGGCATCACCAGCACCGGCTACGCGCTGCTGGTCTTCAACCCCGAGCGGCTCAAGGAAGAAGTGGACGGCCACGTCTGGACGTACGTGGGCAGCCTGCTGACCGGCGAGGACAACAGCGCGGCCTGCGCCGACGGCGACGTCATGCCGTGCACGTCCAGCAAGGGCGAGCTGGTGTTTTCCAACGATGGCAAGCAGGACATGCCCACCGTGACCGTCAAACCCAGCGGCACCACGATTTCAGGCCCCAACAAGACGCGTCAGCTGGGCGCGGCCGACATCACGGCCTATGTCTTCGACCCGGCCAGCAAGGCGTACGTCGCGAAGTAAGGCAATGCCGCCGCCCCCAGCGGCAAGACAGCGGCAATACCGCTGCAATACAGCTGCAATACAGCTTTCGTACAGGTGCTATTAAGCCCGCCTGCCTACAATTTCCGCATGGAATTTATTCCGCTTTTCGGGTTGGATGTTCATGCGGTTGTTGCAGCAGGCTTTGGTTTCCCAGCATCGGGGCGGGATACGCATTGAGTCCCCGGATTTTCACCACGCAGGCATCGCGCTGCACGAGTTGACGCAGTTCCTGGCGCAGGCCGGCCTGCGTCAGGCAGCGAACTGTTCGGGTTTGACGGGCGCTTCGCCCGGCGCCCATGCCTGGTTGCACCACGCCTTTGCGCGGGCCTACGCCCCGGACCATGACACCACGCAGTTCGCGCGGCAGCTGGGCTTGCGCACCGAGGCCCATGACGGCGACCTGGATTGCGAAATCCTGCTGGCCATGCTGGCCAGCCCGGTGGCGTTCACCTTTCCCGATGTAGCCGAATTGCAGTCGGCGGTGCGCATCCGCCGCTACATCGTGCAGGCCGCGCGCAAGACCGCGCTGGCCTTTGACACCGAACACGCCGAGCGCCCGGACGATTACTGGACCTACGACGAAGCGCGCGGCTTTACCGTGCTGCCCGGGCGGTCCTTGATCCAGGGCCTGCAAAAGGCCACCCAGCCCGACGCGTCGGGCCAGCGATACGCGTTTTCCTGCTATCGCGCCACCGAGTACGTGACTGTGCTGGGCATTGCGCAAGAACTTCAGCACGCCAACCCTGAACTTGGCCGCCGGCTTCAGCGCCAATGGGAAACGCGCGCCGTCATGTCTGGGCGCTTTCATGAGGCGTTCCTGCACGAATACGGGTCGATGGACGCGCCGCTGCCGCAACGCTTCTATGTTCCCGGCGACCGCCTGTGGTTCCGCAACCCCGACGCGGCCTCGTCCGACGTGGAAGGCTTTGAAGGGTCCTGGGTGTTTTATCTGGGCAACGGGCTGTTCAACAATTTCTGGGAACGCGGCCGCCCCTACACCCTGACGTCCAAGTGCGTGGAGATTTTTCACTGGCGCCATGGCCTGTTCAGGGATGACGCCGGCACCCCGCGCATGGACGAAGCGATCGTGCAGGACCGGGTGCGGCAGACCCTGGCGGACCCCGCCGCCACCGCCGCCGTGTTGTCGCGCATGGCGCGCATCCGCGACCCGCAAGGGGTGTACGCCGAAGGCGGCTGCATTGATGCAACGCGTGAGCGAGTGCGGTGGGTGCGGCCGGGCCATAGCGACATCGCGCTGCCGGAATGCCCCGGCCCCGACACCTCCTGGGCCATCGCCGCCTGAAGCCCCTGGTCGGATGCAAACGGCGCGTGCAACAATCGCGCGATGAATGTATTCCTGCTCGGTTTTCCCGCCGTGATGACAGCGGCCATCCTCATTTATCGGGTCGCGCGCCGGCACCCGGCCGAACCCTATCGCCTGCTGGGATTGCGCGTGGTGACCGGTGGGCTGCTGTATGCCGCCATCGGGCCCCTGATCGGTCTGGCTGTCGTGCCGCTGGTCGTGAAAATTCCGGACAGCCTGCAAAACCTGGAAGGCGTGTGGGCGGCGTATCTATTGGGCGGCCTGCCCGCCCTGTGTTGCGGCATGACGGCGGGCGCGCTGAAGCGGTCCGCGCCTAGCTGGCCGGTGTTCGCGGCCGTATGCGGCGCCGGCGCGCTGTACGGCTTCGTGTTCATGTTGCAGCTTACCGGCGTGGACCGGCTGCGTTCGATCAGTGATTCCTTGCAGATTGGCGCCCTGCCCAGCCTGGTCGCGGCCATTGCGGGTTCCCTTCTGTTTCTTGGCGTACGCCCGAAAAAAGCACCGGCCACAAACTGAAAGTCTGGAAAAACCAAAGAGACTTCGTTATTCTGCATTCGCGGATTTCACCATTCCGCCCGCGCCGCCATTCACCGGAACGGCAACGGATCCGAATCCTGCGGCCGCAGACCAGGACTGTCCAACGACATGGCGACACAAAGGAAAGTGAGCTTGCTGGCGGTCCTGATTGCGCTGGCCGTACTCAGCGTAGCGGTGGGCTTTGCCAACGCGTTGGTCGCCGGTTACCAGGTCCAGAAGGCGCAAGCCGTGCGCAACGCGCTGGAATCGAACCGGGCGTACGCCCAGAAACTCTCCGAAGTCATCACCCTGTATCTTGCCGCCGTCCACCGTCAGCTGGACGTGGGCGCCGACGCGTTTACGGCCGGCCAACTGTCCGGGGCGCAGCGGCAAACCGAACTTGCCCGCCTGGCCTCAAGGATCGAAGGCGTTTCCGCCGTGCTGCTGGCCGACGCGCAGGGCACGGTCACGGCGCGCGGCGAGAACAGCCCTGGCACGCTAGCCGCCATCAATAGCCTGAACGATTTGCGCGTTGCGGAAACCCGCATCGGCGAATGGGTTCGCCCGTGCTGTCAGCCCGACGGCCGACACGCGACGCTGACGCTGGTGAATCCCCTTCCCGATGGCGGCGCGCTTGCGGCCGTGGTGATCCTGGAACGCGGCAGCCAGATCGACAAGCTGATCGGCCAGCATCCCTATGCCGACGGCACCCAGGTATACCTGGTGAACAGCGCCGGCCAGGCGCTGTACAGCCGCGATGCCAACACGCCCTTGGCCATCGTGCCCGGCAACACCCCCGCCGGCACGCCGACCATGACCGCCCCCGGCTCGGCTCAGGTGACAGACGCCGACGGCCATGTCCTGTTGACCGGCTACGCGCCGTTGGGCAAGGGTAAATGGGCGGTGGTCGTGCAGCGGCCGTTGGACCACGCGCTGTCGCCGTTGAAGGCGCTGCTGTACGAATCCCTGCGCCTGGCCATCCCCGCCGTGTTGCTGACCTTGATTGCGGTTAGTGCCCTGGCCTACGCCATCGCCCGCCCGCTGACGCGCCTGACCCGCGCGCTGGCCACCCCCGTCGCGGCCGACGCCCCGGGGCTGACCTCCAACGGCCCCCGCGCCTGGTACGCCGAGGCCGATGCCTTGCGCACCGCCCTGGCGGCCCGGCTGGCGCAGCACCGGCACGAAGTCGGCAGGCTGAATACGGAATCGCTGACGGACCCGATGACCGGCCTGATGAACCGACGCGCCATGCGCTTGCGGCTGGATGAACTGGTGGGCGCCGGCACCGCGTTCGCGATCATTGCGCTGGACGTCGACCATTTCAAGCAGATTAACGACACCCACGGCCACCCCACGGGCGATCAGGTCCTGATTGCACTGGCGCGCACGTTGAGCGCCAGCGTACGCCAGCAAGACCGGCCGTTTCGGGTGGGCGGCGAGGAGTTCGTGGTGATCGTGCCGGACGCCGCCGAAGCCGTGGCCATGGCCGCGGCCGAGCGCATCCGCGCGGGGGTCGCGCGCACCGACATGCCGCCCGGCGTGGGCCAGGTGACGGTGTCCGTGGGGCTGGCCTTGTGGCCACAAGACGCGGCATCGCCCCAAGCCGCCGTTACCTGCGCCGATCAGGCTTTGTACGCGTCCAAACAAAACGGACGCAACCGCGTTACCCGATGGAATACCCGGCACGTCCATACAACCAACCCCGAAGGCAAGGTGGCAACGTGAGCTATTCATTGATCCTGGCATTGTGCGCAGCTGTATTTTTCTTTCTTCTGCTTGGCGCGATCCGCGTCGGCCGCTACCTGGGCCATCGGCACGACATGGACGAGAAAAGCCGCGCCGGTTCGGCGGCGATCGAAGCGTCGGTCTTCGCGTTGCTGGGCTTGCTGATCGCCTTCACGTTTTCGGGCGCGGCCCAGCGCATGGCCGACCGCCGCAACCTGCTGGTGCAAGAGGTCAACGCCATCGGCACCGCCTGGCTGCGCATCGATATGCTGAACGCGCCCGACCAGCCGCCGCTGCGCGACCAGTTTCGCCGCTACGTAGACGAGCGCATCAACTACTACCGGCACGTGGCCGACCTGGATCAGCGCGACGCCATCGCGGCCAAGGCGTCGGCCTTGCAGAACGAAATATGGAAGACGTCCATGGCGGCTGCCAGGAACGCCGTGCCGCCGTTCGCGGCATCCTACATCGGCGCCGTCAACGACATGTTTGACGTGTCCTCGGCCCAAATCGTCGCGCAGAAGGTGCACCCGCCCGCGATGACGTATGTGTTCCTGGGATTCCTGGCGCTGGTGTGCGCCTGCCTGATCGGCCTGAACCTGGCCAGCGCGCATCGCGACACCCTGCTACACCAGATCATCTATGCGCTGGTCATGACGGCGGCGCTGTACATCATTGTCGACTTTGAATTTCCGCGCATCGGCGTGATACGCATCGACCAAAGCGACGTCCTGCTGATGGCGCAGCGCCAGGTCATGGGCGGCGAGCCATCCGGGGCGCGCCCGTGACACGCGCCCCCGCCCTGTCGGCGCGTGCGTCGGCGTGCGTGGTCGCGGCGGTGGCTTGCGTCGTGGGCGCGGACGCAGGCGCGCAAACGCTGCGCCTGACGCAGGACGATCTGCAAAAGCGCGCCAACGGCGTGCTGGCCTTGATGTCGTATTCCATCGTGCCCGACATCACGACCAGTTCGCTGTCCATTGGCGGCGGCGGGTCCACGTCGGGGTCCAGCGAATTTTTCATGACGCAGCTGGGCGGCGGCGACACCATTTCAAAGTCGGTGCCGCTCTACCTGGAAGGGGTGCTGGCCGGCAGCCGCTACGACCCCACCTTCGTGGCCACCCAGGGTACCGAGTCGCGCAACATCCCCACCAAATGGAACAGCCTGTCGGCCACCGGCGGCATCGGTTGGGACTTCAAGCTGACCGACGAGTTGAAGCTGCGACCCATCTTCAACGTTGCGCTGGGCAACGTCACCAGCGACCTGCGCGCGGCAAGCTGGTACGTGGGCCGCCAGACGGGCAAGGACGTCACCTTCCTGGACCGCGGATCGCTAAACGCCTATGGCCTGGGCGGGTCCTTGATGCTGGACTACGAGCATTACCGGCCGGGCTACGAGGTGGACGTAGAGCTGCGCTATTCGGACATCCGCCTGAAAAGCTTTGCCAGCTCGGCCGCCGTGCAGGGCAGCGCCATCGCGCAATCGGCCAACCTGTGGGCACGCTACCGGGCACCCACGGGCATCACCCTGCTGCAACGCCCCTTGCGCTATGTGCTGGAGCTGACGCATTCGGAATTCCTGGGCGACCAGCGCGGCGTGTTGGGGTTTGACCGGCTGACGTCGGTGGGCGCCGGGCTGGAGCTTGATTCCAGCGCGTATGACGTCATCATCACCCGCACGCGGCTGGTGGGCCGCTATGTGTTCGGCAACAACGTGTCGGGGTTTTCAGTGGGGCTGGCGGTCAGCTTCTGACGCGCGCAAAGCGGTCAGGCGTCCGCCGCGCCATGCACGGCCAGCGACTGTGCAAGCCCAAGCGCATGCGCCAGGAATTCCGACCCGTCGTCCTTGCGATAGCTGGCGATAACCGGCGACACGAAGCCGTCCCCCTCGATGCGCACGTGCACCACGTCCTGCCGCTGCAAACGCTGCACGGACGCCGGCACCACGGACACGCCCAGACCCGCCGCCACCAGGCCAATTGCCGTCTGCAATTCGTTGGCCTCCTGCACGACTTGCAGCGCATGCCCGCCCGCGCGAAACAGCCCCAGCACGTGATCCGCGAAGTTCGGGCGTGGGCGCGCGGGATACAGCACGAAGGGTTCTTGCGCCAGGCGGTCAACGGACACGCTGGCCAGTCCCGCCAAGGGGTGATGCAAGGGCACGGCGGCCATCAGCGGTTCGGTCATCAGCACCCGGCGTTCGATGGCCGGGTCATCCAGCAGGATGCGGCCGATGCCCAGGTCGATACGCCCGGCCTTCAACGCTTCGATCTGCGGCAGGCTGGTCATCTCGGTCAGGCCCACTTCCACTTGCGCGTCGGCGCTGCGCAGTTGGCGGATCAGTTCCGGCACAAAACCATACAGCGTCGACGGCACAAACCCGATGCCGAACCAGCGGCGCTGGGTCTGGCCCAGGCGGCGCGTGCCTTCCAGCACTTCTTCCAGGCGCGCGGTCAACAGCCGCGACTGTTCCAGCAGAAAGCGGCCGGCTTCGGTCAGCCGCAGTGCGCGCGTGGTGCGTTCGAACAGCACCACGCCCAGCTCGTCTTCAAACTGGCGGATTTGGCGGCTAAGCGGCGGCTGGGCGATATGCAAACGCGCGGCGGCGCGGGTGAAGCTGCCCTCTTCCGCCACGGCCTGAAAGTAACGCAAGTGCCTCAGTTGCATGGGTCACCTAGACTGGAAAGGTATGAATGGAAACCCATATAGTCTTGGACGCCAAGGAAAAGCACGAGCCATACTGCGAAGATTGCTGGCCCTTCGGCTGGAAAAGTATGAATCCAGCTAGCGTGGGGCCGCCCACACAAAGACAAAGCCGCGCCGCCCGACAAGAGCGCGTCCTGAATAAACCAAGCACCTTGGAGACAACCATGCGCCTGCGCCATGTGATCAAACCCTTAGCCCGCGCCGTCGTGGCCCTGTCGCTGATAAGCGGCGCGTCGGCCGCGCTGGCCGACAGCTACCCCGACCATCCCATCAAGTGGGTCGTGCCGTTCCCGCCCGGCGGCGCCATGGACAGCATCGCGCGCACGTTGGGCGAATCGATGAGCAAGCAGCTCAATACCTCGGTCATCGTGGAAAACCGCGCGGGCGCGGGCGGCAACATCGGTGCGGCCAGCGTCGCGCGTGCCAAGCCGGACGGCTACACGATCCTGATCGTGGCCAACGGCATGGCGGTCAACCCCGCGCTGTACGCGGATTTGAACTACGACCCCATCAAGGACTTTGCGCCGATCTCGTTGCTGGCGGTCGTGCCCAACGTGTTGGTGACCAACCCGGCACGCACGGGCGCGACCAGCGTGCAGGACGTCATCACGAAAGCCCGCGCCCAGCCCAACCACTACACCTACGCATCGGCGGGAGTCGGCACATCGATTCATCTGGCGGGCGAACTGTTCGTGTCGATGACCGGGGTCGACATGCTGCACGTGCCGTACAAGGGCAGCGGCCCGGCCGTTGCCGACTTGCTGGGCGGCCAGGTGGACTACATGTTCGACAGCATCACGTCCGCCAAGCCGCACATCGCGACGGGCAAGCTGCGCGCGCTGGGCGTCACCACGGCCAAGCGTTCGGCCGCCCTGCCCGACGTGCCCACCATGCAGGAGGCCGGCGTGGCGGGCTATGAACTGATGCCGTGGTTTGCGGCCTTTGCGCCGGCGGGCACCAAGCCTGAGGTGGTGGCGAAATTGAACGAAGCCATGCGCAACGCGCTGGCCGAACCGAAGGTCAAGGCGACGCTGGATTCCATCGGCGCGGAATCGATCGGCAGCACCCCGGACGCGCTACGCGACCATCTGGCCAAGGAAACGGCGCAGTGGAAGACGCTGGTGAAGGAACGCAATATCAAGATCAACTGACTGGGTCCGTGTCCCGCCCCAAGAAAAACGCCCACGCCGCTCTCGCGTCCGTGGGCGTTTTGCCATCCGTTGATACGGCTTATTCCACCGTCGCTCCGGATTTTTTCACCACTTCGGCCCAGCGCGGAATCTCGGTGGCCATCAAGGCGCGCAACTGGTCGGGCGTACTGCCAACCAGTTCCATGCCCATGGTCTTGCCCAGCTTTTCCTGCACGTCGGGTTCTTTCAGGATGATGGCGATTTCGGCGGCCAGCTTGTCCAGGATCGGCTTGGGCGTGCCCTTGGGCGCGTACACCGCCTGCCAGGACGCCATCTGAAAGCCCGGCACGCCGGCTTCCTGCATCGTGGGCACGTTGGGCGCCAGCGAAATGCGGTCCTTGGTGGTCACGGCCAGCAGCTTGAGCTTGCCCGTTTGCAAGAGCGGCAGCGCGGCGGTCATCTGGTCAAACATGAAGGTGACCGCGCCCGAGGACACATCGACCATGGCGGGCGGCGTGCCCTTGTACGGCACGTGCGTGAGCGGCACCCCGATCATGCTGGAAAACAATTCGCCCGCCAGATGGGTGGACGTGCCCGCGCCGGACGAGGCAAACGTACGCTTGGCGGGGTCGCGCTTGAGCAGCGCGATCAGATCGGCCACCGAGTTCACGCCCAGGTTCGGGTCCACCAGCAACACGTTGGGCAGATACGCGATCAGCGAAACGGGTTCGAAATCCTTGACCGGGTCGTACTTCAGGTTCTTGTACAGGCTGGCGTTGATGGCGTGCGTGCTGATGGTGCCACCGAACAAGGTGTAGCCGTCGGGCGCCGCCTTGGCCACGTAAGTGGCGCCGATGCCGCCGGCCGCACCGGGCTTGTTTTCAACGATCACGTTCTGGTGCAGGCGGTCGCCCAGTTTCTGGGCCAGCACGCGGCCCACCACGTCGGTGGACCCGCCAACGGTAAAGGGCACCACATAGGAAATCGGCTTTTGCGCGGGCCAGTCGGCGGCGCTTGCCGCGGTGGCCAGCGTGCCCAGGACGGCGCCGGCCAGCAGCGCGGCCAACGCACTGCGTCGTTGCATGTTCATGGTTTGTCTCCTGCCTTGATTTATTGCTTATAAGTATGGGGTCGCCGGCCGCATGGCCGGCGGCAAGCCTCGGTGGCCTTGGCTTGCGGGTTTGGCCTGGTGTTTGGCCTGGTGTTTTGGCTTACCGCCCCTGCGCTTTGCGCCAGGCGGCGAATTTATCTTTGGTGCCCGGGTCGGTGGGCGGGTACAGGCCCAGGATGGACGCGCCCTGCTGCACCTGGCTGGTCACGAAGTCTTCGAACGCGGTCATTTCCACGGCTTCGACCGAGATTTCATCGGCCAGATGCGCGGGAATCACCACCACGCCTTCGCGGTCGCCCACGACGATGTCGCCCGGCCACACAGCCACGTCGCCGCAACCGATGGGCGCGTTGATGTCCAGCGCCTGGTGCAAGGTCAGGTTGGTAGGCGCCGAGGGGCGCTGGTGATACGCGGCAAAGCCCAGCTCGGCGATTTCAGGCGAATCCCGAAAGCCGCCGTCGGTCACCACGCCGGCCACGCCACGCTTCATCAGCCGCGTCACCAGGATGGAGCCGGCGGACGCGGCGCGCGCGTCCTTGCGGCTGTCCATGACCAGCACCGCGCCTTCCGGGCAGGTCTCAACCGCCACGCGCTGCGGGTGCGAGCGGTCTTCGAACACCTTGATGGTGTTCAGGTCTTCGCGGGCCGGGATGTAGCGCAGCGTGAACGCGGGGCCGACCATGTTGGGCAGGTTGGCGTTCAGCGGACGCACATCCTGGATGAACTGGTTGCGCAGGCCGCGCTTGAACAGCGCCGTGCACAGGGTGGCCGTGCTGATGCCGGACAGGCGGGCACGGGGTTCGGGGTTCATTTGGGACACGATGGCTCCGGGCAAAATGCGGAAAACAAAGTTGAAATCACAAAATTGAAATCACAAAAATGAAATCACAAAGAATGAATTCGCAAAAATGAAAGGCGATAACTGATCGGCGCGGCGGGCAGTGGCCCGCCGTTGCGCTTAGAAGATTTCGGGCTCCGGCACGGGTGCGCCGAATTCGGTTTCCAGAAAGTCAAAATCGCAGCCGTCGTTGGCTTGCAGGATGTGCTTGGAATACATCCAGCCGTAGCCGCGCTCATAGCGCTTGGGCGGCGGCGTCCAGGCGGCGCGGCGCGCGGCCAGTTCTTCGTCGCTGATGTTCAGGTGGATGCTGCGCGCCGGCACGTCGACGGTGATCAGGTCGCCCGTCTTGACGAAGGCCAGCGGGCCGCCCACGTAGGACTCGGGCGCCGCGTGCAGGATGCAGGCGCCGTAGCTCGTGCCGCTCATGCGTGCGTCAGACAGGCGCAGCATGTCGCGCACGCCCTGCTTGACCAGCTTGGTCGGGATCGGCAGCATGCCCCATTCCGGCATGCCCGGGCCGCCTTGGGGGCCGGCATTGCGCAGGATCATGATGTGTTCGGGCGTGACGTCCAGATTCTCGTCATCGACCGCCGCCTTCATGCTGGGGTAGTCGTCGAACACCAGCGCGGGGCCGGTGTGCTGCAAGAACTGCGGGGCGCAGGCGCTGGGCTTGATGACGCAGCCATCCGGCGCAATGTTGCCGCGCAAAACCGCCAGCGCGCCTTCGTCGTAGATGGCGGTGTCCAGCTTGCGGATCACGTCATCGTTATAGACCTCGGCGCCCGCGATGTTCTCGCCCAGCGTCTTGCCCGTCACCGTCATGGCCGACAGGTCCAGGTGCCCTTCCAGGCGCGTCATCAACGCGGGCAGGCCGCCAGCGTAATAGAAGTCTTCCATCAGGTAGGTGTCGCCGCTGGGCCGGATGTTCGCAATGACGGGCACCTTGCGGCTGGCGGCATCAAAGTCTTCCAGGCCGACGGCGTGGCCCGCGCGGCGCGACATGGCCACCAGGTGGATGATGGCGTTGGTCGAGCAGCCCATGGCCATGGCCACGTTGATGGCGTTCTTGAACGACGCCATGTTCAGGATGCGTTGCGGGGTGAGATCGTCCCAGACCATTTCCACCACACGGCGGCCGCATTCGGCGGACATGCGCATGTGGTTGACGTCAGCCGCCGGAATCGACGACGCGCCCGGCAGCGTCATGCCGATGGCTTCGGCAATGGCCGTCATGGTGCTGGCCGTGCCCATCGTCATGCAGGTGCCGTAGCTGCGCGCGATGCCGCCTTCCACTTCGGTCCATTGTTCTTGCGTGATCTTGCCGGCGCGGCGTTCGTCCCAGAGCTTCCAGGCGTCCGAGCCGGATCCCAGGATCTTGCCCTTCCAGTTGCCGCGCAGCATGGGGCCGGCGGGCACGTACACACACGGCAGCCCGGCGCTGATGGCGCCCATCAACAGGCCCGGGGTGGTCTTGTCGCACCCGCCCATCAGCACCGCGCCATCGACCGGGTGGCTGCGCAGCAGCTCTTCGGTTTCCATGGCCAGGAAGTTGCGATACAGCATGGTGGTGGGCTTGACGAACGATTCCGACACCGAGATCGCCGGCAGCTCCACCGGAAAGCCGCCCGCCTGGAACACGCCGCGCTTCACGTCTTCGACGCGCTGCTTGAAGTGGCTGTGACAGGGGTTCAGGTCCGACCAGGTGTTGATGATGGCGATGATGGGCCGGCCGACCCAGTCGTCCGGGCCGTAGCCCATCTGCATCATGCGTGAACGGTGGCCGAACGAACGCAGGTCATCCTTGGCCATCCAGGCGGCGCTGCGCAGACTTTCGTAGGTACGTTTCATGGGGGAATAAAGAAAGGCGTGGTGGGGATGAAGCCATTTAAACACTAATACATTAGTGCGTCAGCTAGGTGGAAACCCGCTACACTGCGGGCTTTACCTCCGTACCCCGCCAGGCCAGCGATGCAAAGCCCCAAGCTAAGACTGGACCGTTCGCGCCACGCGGCGCCCCAGGTCTTCGAACATCTACGCGAACAGATCGTGTCGCTGGAGCTCGCCCCCGGCGCGCCCCTGTCCCGCGTGACGCTGGCCGAAACCTATGGCCTGAGCCAGACGCCGATTCGCGACGCGCTGATGCGGCTGGCGGAAGAGGCGCTGGTGGAGATTTATCCGCAGCACACCACGGTGGTCAGCCGCATCGACATCCCGGCGGCCCGCCAGGCGCATTTCCTGCGGCAATCGCTGGAGCTTGAAATCGTGCACATGCTGGCGCAACGGCCCGACCCCATCCTGCACCAGCGCCTGCAAGCCAGCATCGACTTGCAGCACGCCAGCCACGCCAGCGGGCAATACCAGCAGTTCATCAACGCCGATCAGGCGTTTCACCGCGACATGCACACGGCGGCGGGCGTGCACAGCCTGTGGGAACTGGAGCAGCGCTACAGCGGGCACCTGGATCGCTTGCGTCGCCTGCATCTGCCCGAGGCCGGCAAGGCGGAACGAATCATGGACGACCATCAACGCCTGCTGGACGCCATCGTGGCGCAAGACCCGGCCGGCGCGCAGCGCGTGCTGCGCGAGCATCTGTCGGGCACGCTGAGCCAGGTGGCCGAGATCTGCAAGCGGTATCCGGAATACGTGCTGGAGCAATAGCGGGATAGATCGGCGGGGATAGCGCGACGGCCAAACGCGCATCAGCCTTCCTGCCTGCCCTCCTGCCGGCCTGCGTGCCTGCCGGCCTTCCTGCCCGCCGGCCTGCCTTCCTGCCTGCCTGCCCGCCAGCCAGCCTTCCGGCCCGCCAACGCGGCCCGGCCTGCGCCTAGTCCAGCGGATACCGCCGGATGACCGTCTTGCCGTCGCGCTCGGCCAGCGACAACAGGCCGTCGCCGGACAAGTCCAGCCCGATCAGGCCGGTTTCCACATCCTGCGGCATTTGAAACGGGCGCCAGGTCTTGCCGTGGTCGCGCGTATAGAAGTACGTCTTGGTGTATTCGTTGAACGACAACAAATGGTCCGCGTAGGTCTTGATGACCCACGCGTTGGGGCCAAACCAGGCGTCGCCGATCCAGCTTGGCGTGCCCTGCACGCTGGGCGATACCGCGCGGCGCCGCCATGACCGATCGGCTTTGTCCAGTTCATAGATGGCGTCGCCCTGGGTCTGAAACACGGCCTGGTCGCGCGTGTACAGGTCGTCCGGCGCTGGCGCGGGCACGGGCGGCACGCCCTGCGTGATGCGGAAGCCGGGCGGTGCGCCGTCCTGGAATTCCACTTCGAAACGCCGCGTCTCCAGCACTTCGTTGCCGTGGGACGCATTCAGGCTGACCCGCGTGCGCCAGCTCCAGCCGACGGCGTGCGTGTCGTCCAGCGGATAAAGCGACCAGTCGTAGGCCAATTGGTCGTCGGCGCGCGGGTTGCCGGGCCGTTCGGCGGCTTCGCGGAACGCGCGATCGAACGCGCTGGCGTCGGGCCAGACCTGGTCGTCCAGCCGCGTGGCCGCCCAGTGGCGCGCGCCATCTTCGCTGACCAAAAGGCGCTGCCCGGACTCATGGCGTTCCAGCGCGATGACGCGCTGCCCGGTCAGGAATACGGTGTACTGGCGCGAGCCGCCCAGCGTGACATCGGGCGCGTAGGTCCAGGTCTTGCCCAGGTCGTCCGACCGCAGGGTGTCCCAGCCGGAGGGCGACTCGCCCTGCCCGGCCGAAGGCGCAGCGGTCACCAGATACAGCGTGCCGCCGTCGGGCGCGCCGATCACGCTGACGCCGGTATCCCCGCGCACCGATCCCAGCAGCTCGAACACGCCGGTGCCCTGCCCGCCATAGATCAGGTTGCGCGTGTCGGCCAGTTGCCACGGCGGGGGCTGGCGCGCGTCGTAGCCGGGCAGTTGCGCGTCCAGCAGCGGCGCGCGTTCCAGGCTGGCCAGGTCCTTGGCGCCGACCAGGCGCTGGCCGATCAACAGTTGTCGTTCACCAAACCGTTGCAGCGACACGCGCGAGGACGAGGCCAGCGGCAAGCCGTTAAGTTCGCCGATGACTTCGCTGCGGGTCAACGGCTGGCCCATCGGCACCAACTGGTAGATGCCATAGCCCAAGACCGCCGCGACGGCGATGGCGACGCCGCTGGCAAGCAGTCTAAGGTTCATGGCGACGACACATACTGGGGATGAAGACCAACCATTTGGCCGGTGGCGTTTGGAGAATGGGCGAAACTATAGCGCGTTGCGCAACGTTCTCTATACTGGCGTGACATACTCTTACGCCGCATCGGCCACACACGGAACCCGGACATGATTGCAAGGCTCGCCCCGCTTACCCTAGCCCTGCTCGTTTTCGGGGCAGCCGCCTGGGGGCAGCCCGCAAAAGCCGTCGCGCCGGATGTTTGCGCGGCGGTGACCGTACGCGAAGGCGATCCGATTCCCGCCGACGCGTGCGCCGTCAACATCGTGCCGCGCGACCTGGGCGTATCCGGCATGACCTTTGGCGGCGACCCGGTCTGGACGCCGCTGGACCCGCAAGCGATGCCCGGTGTGTTCTATGACAGCGCGTCCATCGCCCCCATGTCCGACCGCCCGGTGGTGATGGCGGTGACCGTGGCCTGGTTTTACGCGCAGCCGCGCGTGTCCGAGACCAACGGCCAGCCTTACGCGTCGGTGTCGCAGCCCATCATTTTGAATTGCAGCGCCAACACCTACACCGTCACGCAGACCCAGCACTACGCCGGCAACAACGCCACCGGCGCGCTGGTGGAATCGATACCCGTGGCGGGCATTCACAATGCGCCGGTCGCCCGGGACCCCGTGCAACGCAAGTTGCGCGGCGTGGTCTGCCCGGCGCCGGGCAAGAACGCGCGCAAGTGACAGGCGGCGGGCGCCGACCCCGCCGCGCAGTGGCATCGCTTGCTGCGCTCTGTCTATGCGCGCCCTGTCCGCGCCCTGTCCGCACGCTGTCCGCGCCCTGTCCGCGCCCTGTCCTCGCCCTGTCCTCGCCCTGTCCGCACCCTGTCCGCGCCCTGGCCACGCCCTGCTTGCGCCCTACCTGCGCCCTACCTGCGCCCTGCCTGCGCTCTATCCGCGCCAGTACCGATACAAGCCGCGCGCCGCCGCGTCCAGCAGAAAGCCCAGCACGCCGATCATCAACACCATGGCCATCAGTTCTGAATAGGCCAGCCGGTCACGCGTGTCCAGGATGAAATACCCCATCCCCGCCGACACGCCCAGCATCTCGCACGGCACCAGCACAATCCACAAAATGCCGATGGCCAGGCGCACGCCGGTCAGGATGTGGCCCAGCACGCCGGGCAAGATCACGCTGCGCAAGGTCTCCCAACGCGTGGCCGCCACGCTTTGCGCCAGCTGTAACCAGCGCGGGTCCAGCTGCTGCACGCCGGCCGCCGTGTTCAGCACGATGGGCCAGACGGCGGCGAACGTCAGCAGGAAATAGACCGGATCGTCGCCCACGCCGAACACCATCACGGCTATCGGCATCCAGGACAGCGGCGAAATCATGCGCAGGAACTGCATGGCGGGCGACACCGTGGCTTCCAGGCGGCGCCAACTGCCGATGGCCAGTCCCAGCGGCACGCCGATGGCCAGCGCAAACCCCAGGCCCACGCCGATGCGCCGCAGGCTGACCAGGATGTGCATCGGCAGGTCGGACGCCGTCAGCAATTCGGCCAGGCTGATGAATGTGGCGCCCGGCGAAAAGCGCCGCGCCATGCCGCCGGCCGGCGACAGCACGTCCGTGCCCAGCCACCACAGCGCCAGCAGCGCAGCCAGGCCGCCCAGGCCCAGTGCGCATCGCGCGCCCAGGCCCAGGGATCCCGCCCCGGCGCGAACCGTCCGCCCGGCCCGCGTCGAGGATGCCACGGACGGCGATTGTGGCGATTGCCCGGTGTGCTCGGTTTGCCCGGTGCGCTCGGTGCGCTCGGTGCGCTCGGTGTGCTCGGTGTGCTCGGTGTGCCCGGTGTGCCCGGTGTGCTCGGTTTGTGCCGGTTGTGCCGGTTGTGCCGGTTGTGCCGGTTGTGCCGCTTGTGCCGGTTGTGCCGCTTGTGCCGCTTGTGCCGCTTGTGCCGCTTGTGCGGGTTGTGCCGTTTGTGCCGGTTGTGCCGGTTGTGCCATACCGTCTACCGCCGCGCCGGCAAGCGATTCCCGTGCCGTCACGCCTGCACCATTTCAGTCCGGCTGTAGGCGTCGGGAAAGCCGAAGCGGCTCAGGCCACCCACGGATTCGATGGCGCGCTTGACGTAGCGGTCGTCCACCAACTCGCGCGCCGCGCGGGCCGGGTCCAGGTCGGCAAGAAAGCCCCGGTCGGCCTCGATCACCGTGTCGCGCAGGCGGCGCACCAGCTCTTCGGTGTAGCTGGGAAAGGGATACGGCTGGAAGTCGATCCGGCGCTCATCCCAATCGGCATGGCGAATGGCACCGCTGGCCAGGTACTGCTCTCGGTCGGACGCGGGCGGCGCCAGCACCTTGGTCAGCGCCGGCAAGGCGTGCGGCGTGTAGCGGTTGATGCCTTCCTTGGACAGCAGTTGCGCCGTCTCGGCCCGATGGTCCCGAATCCACAGTTGCGCCTGCACGATGGCGTCCACCACCTTTTGCGACCACGCCGGCCGCTGTTCCAGGTCACGCTCGTGCATGAACACCACGCAGCACGCGTGGTTGCGCCAGACGTCGCCGGTAAAACGCAGCACCTTGCCCACGCCCAGCGTTTCGGCCAGCGCATTGAACGGCTCGGCCACGATATAGCCGGCGATGCGGTTCTGCGCCAGCGCGGGCGGCATGTCGGCGGGCGCCATGACGACCAGGTTGACCTCATTGGCGCCCGCCGAACCGTCCTTGCGCGCTACCGGCGTCAAGCCGTTTTCGCGCAGCAGGTATTGCAGCATGACGTTGTGGATGGAATACCAGAACGGAATGGCGACCGTCTTGCCGCCTAGTTCCTTGACGCTGTTGACGGCAGGCGCCACGGTCAGGCCGGACCCGCCCACGTGGTTCCATGCCACCACCTTGGCCGGCACCTGGCTGCCAAAGCGTGCCCACACGGTCATGGGCGACAGCAGATGCACCACATTGACCTGCCCGGAAATAAACGCTTCGATCACCTGCGCCCAACTGCGCAGCAGCGTGGGCTTTTCTGCCTTGACCCCGGCCTTCTCGAACAGGCCATTGTTATGCGCCACCAGCAGCGGCGCGGCGTCGGTAATGGGCAGATAGCCGATGCGCACGGGCGCGTCCGGCTCGGTTTGCGCGCGGGCGTTGAACGCTGACAGCAAGGACGCTGCGCCACCTGCCGTCAGCAGGGCCGATAGTTTCAACCAGTCGCGACGCGACATGTGTTCCAGGCACATCAAATACTCCTTGCTTGGGAATCGGAATCCGGTCAGGCCGGTACAGACGCAACATGACCCGCGCGCAGCGCACTGCGCAAGCGGGTCAGGATTTCAAGGCGCAGCGCGCCCATTTCAGGCAACAGGTCGGCGCGCGGCTGCGGCAGGTCAACCTGCCAGGTGCCCAGGATGCGGCCGGGCGCGCCGCCCAGCAGCACGATGCGGTCAGCCAGCACCAGCGCTTCGTCGATATCGTGGGTGATCAGCACGGCGGCGGTCTGGAAGTCGGCCACCACCTTGCGCAGCAGCAGTTGCATGTCGCCGCGCGTGACTTCGTCAAGCGCGCCGAACGGCTCATCAAGCAGCAACACCGACGGCTGGCGCGCCAGGCAACGCGCCAAGGCGGTGCGCTGGGCCATGCCACCGGACAGCTGCGCGGGGCGCAGGTGCCGCGCATGCGACAGGCCGACTTCGTCAATGGCCTGGTCCACGCGCGCGCGGCGCTGCGCGTCCGTCAACGCCGGTTGATGCTTGAAGTCCAGCCCGAACGCCACATTGCGTTCCAGGGACAGCCACGGCAACAGGCTGGGGTCTTGAAACGCCACCGCCACGCGCGGGTGCACGCCGGTCAGCGGCGCGCCTTCCATCAGCAGCGATCCGGCAGTGGCCCCTTGCAGGCCCGCCAGCACGCGCAGCAGGCTGGACTTGCCCGCGCCGCTGGCGCCCAGCACCGCCACCACTTCGCCGCGCGCCAGGTCCAGGTCGACCGCTTCAAAGACCGGCGCCGGTGCGGCGGGATAGCGCAGGGCCAGGCCGCGCGCCTGCAACACCGGCGGCGCGCCCGCCGTCATGTGCGGCGGCGGCGCGCCCTTGGGGCTGCGCACAGGCAGCTCGCCCGCCGTCATGGGCCCCGGCCGCTCGCCCGTCGTCGTGCTCACCGGCGGCGCGCCCGCCGTCATACCGCGATCCCGGCCGCTTCGGCCGCCAGCTTGGCCTGGCGCTTGGCCAATTCGGTTTTCAACTGCACCAGGCTGGGCGTGACGATGGGCAGGAAAGCCGCCTCGCGCCACCGTCGGGCAAAGCCCGCGCCGGCACTGGTCAGATACGCTGCGCCGCCGCTGGCTTGCAGTTCCAGTTGCACCGCCTGCTGCGCGGCCTCGGCCAGCGCGATGCGGATCTCGAACAACGCCCAGGGCTCGGTGACGAAACGCCCTGAGCGCACCCCGTCGATCAGCCTTGCGCTTAGGGCCTGCACCTGCGCGCGCAACGCCGCCAGCGGTTCGCCCAGAATGCCCCGCGACGCCTGCCCCTGCCCGCTTTGCGCCGCCGCCTGCAAGGCGCGCCGCGCCAGGCCGATGGACAAGCCGCATTGCAGCCCCGCAAAAGCCGGCCGGGCGCCGGGCAGATATTGGCGCGCGTCAGGGTGGATCAGCCATTCCGGATCGATGCGCACGCCCTGCACCTCCAACGCCGCCGTATTGCTGGACTGCAAGGCCATCAGCGAAAGGTCCGGGCTGCGCACCAGCCCCGCGATATCGTGCGGCAACGCCACCACGGCCGGCGTGCCGTCGGGTGCGCTGACGGCGGCCGCCACCAGAAAGCCCTGGGGCCGCAGATTCGTCACCCACGGCATGCGGCCGTCCAGCACCCAGGCGCCCTCGGATTCGCGCGCGCTGATTTGCAGCGATTCGATGCCCGACAAGAACTTCATCGCGTTCGACAGCGCGGTGGCGCCGGCTTGTTCGCCCGACAACAGCGCGGGCAACCAACGTTGCGCCAAGCCCGCGTTCGGGCTGCGCAACAGGTATTCGATAAAGACACGCTGGCCCCACGCCACGAAGGCGCTGGCAACCGAATACTCGGCCACTTGCGACACGGCTTCGATGGCGTCACCAATGTCCGTACCGGCCAGCCCGCCCTGCGCTTGCGGCACGCCGATACGAAAGATGCCGGCCCGCGCCAGCCTGGGCAGCACAGTGGCGGCGTCCTGCGTGCCGTCGTCCAGCGCGTCGGCATGGTCGGCCAACCACGCTGCCAGATCGTCAGGCAGGCGCAGGCCTGCGTCGGGGTTCAAGGCTTGCGCCGCCATCACGCGCCGCTCCAGGCGTAGTCACGCAGCTGCTCGTTCAGCGGGGTCTGCGCCAGGTTATTGCCAAAGTTGCAGATGGTGGCCAGCCCCACGCCCACAATCACTTCCAGCGCGTTGCCGTCCGTATAGCCGGCATCGCGCAGCGCTTGCAGTGCGTCGTCGCTGACGCGCCCGCGGGTGTCGATCACGGCTTCGGTGAACGCCGCCAGCGCTTGCAGGCGTTGGTCGGGCAGCACGCCTTGCGCACGCAGCGCATCGACAACCTCGGGCGACAAGCGCGCCTTGTTGCGGGCGATGGCGGTGTGGCCCGCCACGCAGAACGTGCAGCCGTGACGCGTGCCCGCCACCAGTTGCACCACCTCGCGTTCCTGCAAGCTAAGGCCGGCGCGCGCGTTCAATTGCGACAGGGTTTGATAGGCTTCCAGCGCCACCGGCGCATTGGCCAGCACGCCCAGCAGATTGGACAGGTATCCCGCGCCCTGCTCCGCGGCGGCCAGCGCGGCGCGCGTGGATTCGGGAGCGCTTTGCGCGGTATGGACGGGCAAACGGGCCATGTGGATCTCCTGGGTGTCGTTCAAGACAAGGTTGAAAACAATATTGTGCGGGCGCCCGGCCACAAGCGACAATGCGCGATGATCGCAACTTGATGCTAGATCTTATCGACTTTCAGCTATGCGCTTATAACCAGCCGAAACTGCGACGGTCACTGGACCAGATCAGTTGCGATTTACCGTCACCCGCACCGCCCCCAAGCTCCGCCCCCACCTTCGCCACCGCCACGCCTGCCCATCTTGCCCAACGACGCCTCCCCTACCGATCAAGCCGCCGTCGACGCGCTGCTTCTGTCCAGCCTGGAAGTGCAATCCAGCTTGTATCACCTGGGCCAGTATTGCGGCAATTGGTCCGCCAGCACCAGCGGCCGCGCGCGCGCCAGCTTTCATCTGATTCTGCACGGCCAATGCCGCGTTGCACTGCATGACGGCCAGGGCGCCGAGCTGGACACGCTGACGCTTGCCGCCGGCGACGGCATATTTTTCCTGCGGGATATTCCGCATGCGCTGACGCCGCTTGATGCCGCGGCGCCCGGCACCGCGCTGTGCCGCGCCATGGAGCCGCTGCTGCCCCGGCAGGCCGATGGCACGGGCCTGGCCTGCGGCTTTTTCCAATTCCGGCCGGGGCTGGCCGACCTGTTGGCCGACACCCTGCCCGACTACCTGGTGCTGCGCGCCCAGGACGAGCGCTTTCGCACGGCGCGCGGTGTGTTCGACCTGATCCTGGCCGAAACCGCCGACACCGCGCCCACGCCGGGCGGCTCGCCCGTGGTGCTGGAACGGCTGACCGATCTGCTGATCTTCTTCATGCTGCGCCATCTGGCCGTGCATGATCGTCAGGCCTACGGGCTGTTCGTGCTGGCGCGCGACCCCGCCATGGCCAGCCTGCTGCAAGCCATCCTGGCGCAGCCCGCCGCGCCCTGGAGCATGCAGGACATGGCCGACCGCCTGCATATGTCCAAGGCCACGTTCCACCGACGCTTCACGCTGCAAAGCGGCACCACGCCCGCGCAGCTGCTGCAATTGCTGCGCATGCGCGTGGCGCGCCGGTATCTGAGCCAGGGCATGGGCATACAGGATGCGGCCGAGCGCGTGGGCTATCAATCGCAGGCTGCGTTCAGCCGGGTGTTTCTGCGCACCGAGGGCGTCGCGCCCTCGGCCCTGCGCAAGCGTCCGCCGGGCGGCGCTTAAACCTGCGCCAACGCTTGTTCCAGATCGGCGATCAGGTCGTCGATGTGTTCGATGCCGATGGACAAGCGCACCGTTTCTTCGCGCACGCCTGCCTTTTGCAGCTCTTCGGGATTCAGCTGGCGGTGCGTGGTGGATGCCGGGTGGGTCGCCAGCGACTTGGAATCACCGATGTTGACCAGGCGCGTGAACAGTTGCAGCGCGTCCTGGAAGCGCGCGCCCGCGTCGCGGCCGCCCTTCACGCCGAAGGTGAACAGGCCCGGCACCTTGCCGCCCAGGTACTTCTGCGCCAGCGCGTGGTCGGGGTGGTCCGGCAGGCCCGCGTAGTTCACCCATTCCACCTTCGGATGTTCACGCAGGAAGTTCGCCACCTTGACCGCGTTTTCAACGATACGGTCCACGCGCAGCGCCAGCGTTTCGATGCCTTGCAGAATCTGGAACGAGTTGAACGGCGAGATCGCCGCGCCCGTGTTGCGCAGCGGCACGACGCGCGCGCGGCCGATGTAGGCGGCCGGCCCGAATGCTTCGGTGTAGACCACGCCGTGGTAGCTCACGTCCGGTTCGTTCAGGCGCTTGAAGCGCGCCTTGTGCTCGGCCCACGGGAATTTGCCGGAATCAATGATGGCGCCGCCCAGGCTGGTGCCGTGGCCGCCCAGGTACTTGGTCAGCGATTGCACCACGATGTCGGCGCCGTGCTCGATGGGGCGCAGCAGGTATGGCGACGGCACGGTGTTGTCCACGATCAGCGGCAGGCCATGGCGGTGCGCGACGTCGGCCAGCGCGGCGATGTCGGTGATGTTGCCCAGCGGGTTGCCGACCGATTCCGCGAAGATGGCCTTGGTGCGGTCATCGATTTGCGCTTCGAAGGCGGCCAGGTCGCTGGGGTTGGCAAAGCGCGTGGTGATGCCGTATTGCGGCAGCGTGTGCGCGAACAGGTTGTAGGTGCCGCCATACAGCGTGCTGGACGAAATGATGTTGTCGCCCGCTTCCGCGATGGTCAGGATGGCATAGGTCACGGCCGACTGGCCCGAGGCCAGCGCCAGCGCGGCAATGCCGCCTTCCAGGGCCGCCACGCGCTGCTCCAGCACGTCGGTCGTGGG
The DNA here is from genome assembly GCF_001005835.2 of Achromobacter sp. LC458. Classification (NCBI taxonomy): domain Bacteria; kingdom Pseudomonadati; phylum Pseudomonadota; class Betaproteobacteria; order Burkholderiales; family Alcaligenaceae; genus Achromobacter; species Achromobacter sp. LC458. The sequence continues at coordinate 41,956 of NZ_LBHW02000036.1, read as the reverse complement.
GTTCATGATGCGGGTATAGATGTTGCCCGGCACCTTCAGGTCGAACAGGTCGGCGCCATGCTGCGTGTCATCGAACGCGTAGGCAACCGTTTGATAGATGGGCACGGCGACGGCGCGCGTGGTCGGGTCGGGGCGGTAGCCGCCATGCACGGCCACGGTTTCCAGGCGCCAGTTGGGCTTCTTCGGTTCAGTCATGTGTCTCTCCAGGAATGTCGTTGATTCGAGTTTGCGGATCAGGCCGCCAGGGCGCGCGTGGCGCTCAGGATACGGTCGATGTCCGCGTGGTTGTTATAGGCGCCGACGGACAAGCGCACGTAACCATACTCCACCACGCTGGCCACCACACCGGCGCGCGTCAAATGCGCCAGCGCGGCGGCCGGGTCGGCCACGCGCAACGCTGTTGTGGTGCTGCGCAATTCGGGGTCGGACGGCGATACCACGGCCACCCCCTGCGCCCGCAAGCCGTCGTGCAGGGCGTGCGACAGTTCCAGTACCCAGGGTTCGATGCGATCCGGGCCGGCGCCTTCGATCAGATCCAGCGCGCCCGCCCAACCCGCGATGCCCGGGTAGTTGAGGTTGCCCGTTTCCAGACGGCGCGCGTCGCCCGCATCCGCCACGCCCACCTGCCATTGCAGGCCCGACTTGTCCAAGGTAGTGACGCCCGATGGCCCCACGTAAAGCGGGTCCAGCGCGTCCAGCAATTTTTCCGACACATGCAAGAGGCCCACGCCCAGCGGACCCAGCATGCCCTTGTGCGCGCCGCTGGCGAAGGCATCCACCTGCCATTCGTCTACCCGCGCGCGCAGCAGCCCTGCCCCCTGGATGCCATCGACCACCAGCCAGATGCCGCGCTGCGCGCAGCGGCGGCCCAGCTCGGCAATGTCGGTACGCAGGCCGGTGCCGTACTGCACCCATGACACCGCGATCAGACGGGTGCGCGCATCCACGTGCTGCCATAAATCGTCCACCGTATAGCGATGCGACGACACCGCCGCCACGCGCACCTGCACGCCGTGGCGGCGCAGGTTCAACCACGGCAAGGCATTGGTGGGATGTTCCTGGTCATCCACGACCAGGTTGTCGCCGGGTTGCCAGGGCAGGCCCTGGGCCACGGTGTTCAAGCCTTCGGTGGTGTTCTTGGTGAAGGCCAGCCGCCGGGCGTCGCCGCCGATCAGACGTGCCAGGCGCACGCGCAACGCATCGGCATCGCGCAGCCATTGCGGCTTGTCGCTGCGGGCATGGGTGATGCCCTCAAAAAACTGTGCCACCGCATCGGCCACCTTGGGCGACAGCGGGCTGGTGTAGGCGATGTTGGCGTAGGCCTTGTCACGCGTGATGGGAAATAACTGCCTGAATTCGTCCTGCCAGCTCATGCGCGGCCTTCCTGTGGATTGCAACTTGGTATGGCCGAATTCTAGGGACCCGATGCGCATCTGGATAAGGCTTAGTTCTTATATTGATATGACGATACAGTCGCTCGGATATCGCGGGCGCGCCCCTAGAATTCATGCCTTTCTTGCATACATACGATACGGGAACGGCATGCGATTGATTCAATTCTGGAAGGCGGCGGGCGCGGCGGTGGCGCTGGCCGCGGGCGTGGCGCAGGCAGGCACCGTCGATACCATCAAGAAGCGCGGCGAACTGGTTTGCGGCGTCAGCCAAGGGTCGGCCGGCTTGTCGATTGCGAACAAGGACGGCCGCTGGACCGGCCTGGACGCCGACCTGTGCCGCGCGCTGGCCGCCGCCGTGCTTGGCGACGCGAACAAAACCCGCTTCGTGCCCTTGAGTTCGCAGCAGCGCTTTCCCGCGCTACAGTCCGGCGAAATCGACGTACTGAACCGCAACACCACCATCACGTCCAGCCGTGACGCGGGCCTGGGCATTGCGTCGGCCGGCATCGTGTTCTACGACGGCCAGGGTTTTCTGGTGCCGCGCAAGCTGGGCGTCAAAAGCGCCACCGAGCTTGAAGGCGCGCAGGTCTGCGTGCAGCCGGGCACCGTCAATGAACAGAACCTGGTCGACTACTTCAAGAAGAACAAGCTGACGTATCGGCCCGTGGTGATTGAAAACCTGGTCGAACTGGAACAGGCGTTCTACGCCGGGCGCTGCGACGTGTACCTGTCGGACGCGTCCACGCTGGCCGCCAGCCGCGCGGCGCGCGCCGCCAAGCCGGACGACTTCGTCATCCTGCCCGAACGCATCAACAAGTCGCCGCTGGGCCCCTTCGTTCGGCAGGACGATCCCAACTGGGCCGCCATTGTGCGGTGGACGGTCAACGCGCTGGTGGCCGCCGAAGAGCTGGGGGTGACGTCGGCCAATGCCGACGCCCAATCGCAAAGCACCGACGCACAGGTACGCCGCCTGCTGGGCGTGGACCCGGGCATCGGCAAAAGCTTCGGCCTGGACGAAAGCTGGGCCAAGAACGCCATCAAGGCCGTGGGCAATTACGGCGAAGTGTGGGACCGCAACCTGGGCGCCAACACCCCGCTGAAACTGGACCGTGGCCTGAATGCGCAATGGAACAAGGGCGGCCTGCTGTATTCGCCGCCATTCCAGTGAAGCGCTAAGGACTGAACGCGGCGGGCGGGCCACCGGCCCGCCTTTTGCATGGGCAAGACTTCAATGACTGCAACCACACTTCCCTTTGCGCCGCCCGGCTTCTTGCGCCGCTGGCTGCCCACGCTGGCATGGACGCTGGTGCTGGGCGGCATGGCCGCCGTGTTGCTGGCGCACATCGAAGGCGTACAGGCCGCGCGCGGGGTGCAAGGCGGATTCGGCTTCCTGCTTCAGCCGTCGGGCTTTCGCATTTCGGAAAGCCTGTTGAGCGTCACGCCTGACGATCCTTACTGGATGTCGATTGCGGCAGGCCTGGTCAACACGCTGACCGTGGCCGTCCTGGCGATTGCGCTGGCGACGTTGCTGGGCATCGCGCTGGGCTTGATGCGGCTATCGGCAAACGCCTTGGCGGCGCGCGCCGCAGCCGCCATCATCGCCCCGCTGCGCAACACGCCGGTGTTACTGCAATTGTTCGTCTGGTATGGGGTGCTGTTGCGGCTGCCGGATGCACGGCAAGCCTGGTCGCCGTTGCCATCCGTATTGCTGTCCAATCGGGGCTTGGCCTTGCCTGCCTTGCATGGCTGCTTGCCGTATGCCGCCGTGGTGCTGGTTGCGTTGGCGCTGGTCGCCTGGGCGCGACGCCGCGCCTGCCCGCGCGCGGTGTATGCGGCGCTGGCCGCCGCCGTCCTGATCGCTTGGGCGTTGCTGCCCGCCGTGCAGATAGACTTGCCGGTCAAGCGTGGCTTGGGGCTGCATGGCGGCTGGCAACCCAGCATCGAGTTCGTGGCGCTGCTGATCGGGCTGGTGGTCTTTCACGCCGCCTACATCGCCGACATCGTGCGCGCCGCCGTGCGCGCGGTGCCGCTGGGGCTAGTGGAAGCCGGCCAGGCCATGGGCTTGACGCCGCGCGCCGTGATGCAGCGGGTGATTGCGCCCTATGCCGTGCGGGTGGCGCTGCCGCCTTACGCCAACCAATGCCTGGCGCTGATCAAGAACAGCACCTTGGCCATTGCCATCGGCTACCAGGAACTGATGGCCGTCATCAACACAGTCATCACGCAGACGGGGCTGGCGCTGGAAGGCATTGCGCTGGCGCTGGCCATTTACCTGAGCCTGGCGCTGCTGGTGGGCGGCGGCCTGTCGGCCTGGAATGCGCGCCACGCACGGCATGGTCCGGGCGACACGCACGGGCCGCGCCTGGGTGACCGACCCCGCTGGAACGCCACGGACGGCCACCGACGCTGGCGCGGCAAGCTTGGGCAGGTCGCGCTGAACGGGCTGGCGGCGCCAGCAACACGGCAAGCCTTGGCATCGGCAATCACCGCGCCATTGACCTTGGCAACACGGGCGACGTACGCCTGGGCAATCACGGCGGCATTGGTCGCCGGATTCCGGCTTGCCATGACGGTGGCAATCACACTGGCGCTTGCGATAGCGGCGTGGGCATTGCTGGACTGGGCCGTGCTGGGCGCGGTATGGCATGGCGAGCCCGAAGCCTGCGCGCGCGCCGCCGGCGCATGCTGGGCGGCCGTGGGCGAAAACCTGCCGCTGCTGGTCTTTGGCACGATGGCTCCGGGCGACCGGAGCGCCGCGCTGGTCGCCTGCGCGGCACTGGTCGCAGGCATCGCGCTGACGCTGGGCGCAGGCGGCCTGGCCGCGCGCCCGCGCCGGGTCGGGTCGGTGCCGGGGCACCTGCTGGGCTCGCTCGCCGCGTTGCAGCCGAGGTGGACGCCAGGTTCGCTGCCGGCGTTGCTGCCGAAGTTTCTGCCGGCGTTGCTGCCGAAGTGGCTGCCGAAGTTTCTGCCGAAGTGGCTGCCGAAGTGGCTGCCGAAGTTTCTGCCCAAGCTGCTGCCCGAGCTGCCGCCGAAGTTCCTGCCGAAGTTCCTGCCGAAGTTCCTGCCGGCACTGCTGCCTGTATTACTTCTGACGCTGCTGGCCATCGCCGTTTCCGCCTTGTCCGGGTGGCCCTGGGGCGGCACGCCAATCGGGCCGCAACGCTGGGGCGGCTTGCTGGTCACGTTGATCCTGGCCATTGCCGCGCTGGCCGCCGCCGTGCCGCTGGCCTTTGCGCTGGCGCTGCTGCGCCGGTCCGGCAGCCGGGCCGGGTCGATGGCGGCAGCCGGCCTGATCGAAGCGGTGCGCGGCGTGCCGCTGGTGACCCAACTATTGTTCGCGTCGTTCGTGTTGCCCATGCTGTTGGGCGGCAACGTGTCCAAGTTCAGCATGGCGTTGGCCGCGCTGACCCTGCATACGGCGTGTCTGTTGGCCGAGGTGCTGCGCGGCGCACTGCAAGCGATTCCGCCCGGCCAGATGATGGCGGCGCGCGCGCTGGGCATGCGGCCGTTCACGGCCTATGCCACGGTGATCTGGCCACAAGCCCGCCGCATCGCCGCGCCGGCCGCCTTGGGCGTGTTCGTGGGCGCGGTAAAAGACACCTCGCTGGTCAGCATCATCGGCGTCTTCGACGTATTGGGCGCGGCCAAGGCGGTGGTCGCGGGCACCGACTGGCGGCCCTATCACGTTGAGGTCTACCTGGCGGTGGCGCTGCTGTATTTCGGCGCCAGCCTGGCGCTGTCACGCGTGGCCCGGCGCATGGAAACGCGCGCGGGTTAGCGCCTTCGGTAGCCGCGCTTGGCAGGCGCGCCGCGGCCCGGCGCCATCACCCCGCGCGCGAATCCAGCGGGATGCGGTTCAGAAAACGGTCGAAGGCGCTCAGGTACGCGACTTCCACCGTGCTCAGCTTGCGTTGCTTGTGCCAGGTCAGGAACACATCGATCTCGGCCACCGACTCCGCGGGCGGCAGCCGGCGCAGGTCACCGCTCATCACATCCTGGCGTATCAAATGTTCCGGCAGGAAACTCAGGCCGATGCCGGCCACCACCATGCGGCGTATTTCTTCGATATTGGGCGAGGTGCCCACGATGCGACCGGTAAACCCCTGCTGATCGCGAAAGATCGTCAAGGGCGATAGCGTATCGCCGATCTGGTCGCTGGCGAAGCACACGAAGTTCTGGTCCATCAGGTCTTCAAGGCTGACGCGCGGCTTGGAGAACAGCGGATGATGACGGCCGCAGACGACCGCGTAATGGTGGCGCAGAAACAGCCGCCGCTCCAGCGCGTCAACCGGTTTGCGGCACAGACAGATGCCCAGGGCCGGCACGCGCTTGGCCAGGGCGTCCAGGATGGCGGCGCTGGGCAGCACATCCACGTGAAACTCAATCTTGGGATAGCGCCGGTGAAACTGCGCCAGGAAATCGTCATAGGCCGGGCTTTGCACCTTGCTCATGACCAGCAGCCGCAGCGTACCGGCAATTTCGGCGCGGTCCTGGGTGGTGGCGTTTTCAATGCGCGCCATCGTGCCGTACATGTCGCGGGCAATGGCGTAGATTTCATCGCCCAGGCCGGTCAGACGGAATTCGCCGTTGCGCCGGTGCAGCAGCAGCCCACCCACTGCATCTTCAAGCCGCTTCAGCGCCTGGCTGACCGCCGGCTGGCTCAGATGCAGCGCCTGCGCCGCGCGACCCACGCCGCGCTCTTGCACGACAAACATGAAGGTACGCAGCAGGTTCCAGTCCATGCGTTCGGGGGCAAGCGGTTGTGACGGGACAGTGCGAACGGGCGGCTGGGGCATGGCGTGGGGTCAAGGGCGAAAAAAAGGCCGGGTGGAGTCCACGCCGGCCCCGCCGATGCCCCGTGTTTCAGACGCCGGTCAGCCCCGCGAAGAAGCGCGACGCGTTGGATTCCAATCCGTCGATATAGTAGCCGCCTTCCTGCACGATCAGCGTGGGCAGGCGCAGCGCGCCGACCTCGCCGCCCAAGCGCTCGAAACCGTCTTCCGTGACGCTGACCATGGCCTGCGGGTCTTTCTCGAAAATGTCGAAACCCAGCGACAGCACCAGCGCGTCCGGCTGGAACAGCTCGATGGCGCGGCGCGCCTGCGCCAGCCGGTCGAAGAACACGGCTTCGCTGGAGCCGTGCGGCATGGGCAGGTTGATGTTGTAGCCGTAGCCCGCGCCCGCGCCACGCTCGTCTTCAAAGCCCGCGACCACCGGGTAGAAGTTTTCAGGATCGCCGTGAATCGACACGTACAACACGTCGTTGCGTTCGTAGAAGATTTCCTGGATGCCTTGCCCGTGGTGCATGTCGGTGTCCAGGATGGCCACGCGGGGAAACTTCGACGTCAGCCGCTGCGCCGCGATGGCCGCGTTGTTCAGGTAGCAAAAGCCACCCGCCGCATCGCGCCGCGCATGGTGGCCCGGTGGGCGGCAGATGGCGTAGGCGTGCGGGTCGCCGGCCAGCAAGGCTCCGGCGCCGGCCACCGCGCACTGCGCCGCCCAGTAGGCCGACTGCCAGGTATGCGGGCCCACGGGGCAGCTGCCGTCCGCCAGGTAACGCCCGGCCTTGGCCAGCACGCCACGCAAGGCGTTGGGTTCACGCACGAACACGTTCGAGACCACCTCGCCGCCCCAGTCGCCCGGCAGCTTCATCCAGTCGGCATGCGCGTCTTGCAGAAAACGCAGGTAGTCCAGCGAATGCACCGCCGCCAGCGCGCGCGCGCCATGATCGGCCGGCGCCTGCACGTCAAAGCCCAGCTTCTGCGCCGCCTGCACCAGACCGTCCAGGCGGGCCGGCACTTCTTGCGGCGTGCGCATCTTGCCGCGTGAAAAATAGGTCTGGGGATGATGCAGCTTCTGGTCGTCGTGAAAAAATGCCTTCATGCTTGCTGATCCTTCAGTTGAAAATTCTGGGTGCGCTGGCCGACAGTGCCCAGCAGCAGGACGGAAACCAGGGAAAGCAACGAAATCGCCGAGAACAACAGCGCCAGCGGCCACCACTGGCCCTTGAAATTCTCGGCCAGCACCGTACCCAGCAGCGGCGTCAAGCCACCGAAGATGGCGCCCGACAACTGATATGCCATCGAAATACCGGTGTAGCGGATGCGGGTGGGAAAGCTGTCGCTGACGTAGCCGGCGATAACGGCGTAGTAGGCGCCCATGAAGAGTACCGCCACGCCGACCCCCAGCGTAATACTGGTAAGCGAGCCCTGGTCGACCAGGTTGAACATCGCGTAGGGCGTGAAGATCGATGCAAACGCCATGGCGCCCAGAAAGCGCAGGTTGCCCACGCGGCTGGCAATGTAGGCCGACAGCGGCGTGATGAAGAACTGCATGATCGACACCACCAGCAGGCAGTCCAGGATCACCGCGCGGTTCAGGCCCACGTACTGCGTGGTGTAGGCAATCATGAACGTGTTGGTGAAATAGAAGCCGGCAATGCCCAGCACATTGGCGCCCACGGCCAGCGCCAGCAGGCCCGGTGCGCCGCGCAGCACCTGTGCCAGCGGCGCCTGCGCGGGCTTGGCGCCGGCCAGCGCGGCGGACTTGGCGCGCGTGGCCTGTGCGGCCTGCTCGGCCACGAAGTCGGGCGATTCGTTCACGCTCAGGCGGATCACGAACCCCACCACCAGCAACACGGCCGAGAACAGGAACGGCACGCGCCAGCCCCAGCTGAGAAACGCCTCGTCATCCAGCCCGGTGACCAGCTTGAACATCAGCATCGACAAAATCAGCCCGGCCGGGCTGCCCAGCTGCGCAAACGATGCAAAGAACGTGCGCTTGCTTTTGTCCGGCGAATGTTCGCCCGCCATCAGCACCGCCCCACCCCATTCACCGCCCACGGCAATGCCCTGCACGATGCGCAGCAGGATCAACAGCACGGGCGCCCAGACGCCGATGGACGCGTGTGTGGGCAACAGGCCGATCAGCACCGTGACCGAGCCCATCATCACCAAGGTGATCACCAGGGATTTCTTGCGGCCGATCTTGTCGCCGATGTGGCCAAAGATCGCGCCGCCCAGCGGCCGCGCGAAAAAGCCCACGGCAAAAGTGCCGAACGCGGCCAAGGTGCCGTAAAAGCCCGACGCGGACGGAAAGAACAACTTGCCGAACACCAGCGCGGCAGCAGTGGCGTAGATGTAGAAGTCGTACCACTCGATCATGGTGCCGACAAAAGCGGCGGTCGACGCGCGCACCGGTTGGTGGCCCGTCACGGAATTTCCCCTCATGGCTTATCTCTCTTACGTAGGTTGAGGTCTATCAGGCAATCGTTATAGCCCCGGCCCCGCCATAAGAAAAATTCTTATTTCTTATCCTCTGAATTACTTTGCCTAATGAGTGGAAACCCCTAGTTTTAGCGGGTTTTCAGGCCCGCCCAAGACCTTATATTGCTGCCCGCATCCAGGCCGGGCGCGGCGCGGCGTCCAGCCAGTTCTTCACGATCAACCCTAGTTCGGTATCCCCGGATATCCGCAGGCGCCGTTGAAAGAACAGGGTATCGGCATCGGTGTCGCCGCGCGCCATGCCGATCAGGTCCGCCAAAACCGCGCCCAGCTCCAGGTCGGCCGGCGCGCGGGTCCAGGCCGGGCGGAATGCGCCGCCTTGCACCGAGAAGCCGGCACGCAGGCCCAGGTCCTCGATGGTGATGGCAAAAGTACGGCCGTCCAGTTCGGCGGGTGGCGCCAGCCACTTGACGCGACGCGCCAGTTCCAGCCCCGCCGCCATGTGCAACGACGCCAGCGGCGCCGGCACGCGGCGCCCCAACGCCGCCAGAAAGGCCGGAATGTGCGCGGGCGCCGTCATGCCGTGGCCTCCAGCAATTCGATGCCCGAGCGGCCGTGGTAATAGCCGTTGCATCGCCCCATGCCGGCCGGTGGCAGCACCGTGCCCGCGGGTTGGCCATGGCGTATGGCATCCAGCGCGGCAATGGCCTCGTGCGTGCCGGCCGACTGCGGATTGACGCGCAAGACGTCGACGCCCATCCGCGCCAGCTCGCTGGCCTGCGCCAGTAGATCCAGGCACGCGGCGGACTGCACCTGGATGCCGTTGATGCTGAGAAATTCACGCGATTCACGCGTGCGCATGTCCAGGCCATCGGGATGCTCAATGCAGCGAAAGCCACACTCGTCTTTCTTCAAGCGAAAATGCCGCGCGGTAAAGCAGCGCGCCGAGAACGCCAGCGCCATGCGACCCCATACCAGCGTTTCGGCGGCCAGCCCGACGGGCCGCTCTTGCAGCAGCCGCGCCAACGTTTCGCCGTCCATCTCCAGCGGCGCCACAAAACGCATGGCGCCCTGCTGCGCCAGCCATTGCAGCGTGCCGCCGTGATACGCGTTCACGTGCGGCCCCGCCACAAATGGCCGCCCGGCCAGATGCCGCACCGCGCCCAGCTCGCCCGCTTCGATCATGAAGTCGTCCTGCGCGCACAGCTTCTTCAAGGCGCTGGCTTCCGCCCCCGTCTCGATCAAGGTGCGGCCCGACAGCACCACCGTCTTGCCTGCGGCGCGCAGGTCGTGCGCCAGGTCGCGCCAGTCGTCGGCGCGCAATTCATGGCGGCGGCTACAGACGGTTTCGCCCACATAAAGAATGTCAGCCGGGCCGTCGGCCAAGGCGGCGTAGAAGTCCAGCGTGTCGCGCCGAGTCCAGTAGTACAGCAGCGGCCCGACCGATATTTGATATTGCTTGGGGTTCATTTCCATGGCCGTTCAAATGCGCCTTGTGTGACTTGGGATCCTTCCGCGTGGCGCGCCAGCAAGGCGTTCCACTTGGCCAGCGGGGCAAAGCGTGCGGGGTCGGCCTGCGCGCTGTCCAGCGCGGCGCGCAGCGTGGCGACCACCTGCGCCACATAAGCCGGGCTGCGCTGGCGGCCCTCGATCTTGATGGCGCGCACCCCCATCTGCGCCAGGCGCGGCAACAGGCCGATGGCGTTCAGGCTGGTGGGTTCTTCCAGCGCATGATCGTCGCGGCCATCAACTTGAAACCGCCCCTTGCACAGCGTGGGGTACGCGGCCGATTCGCCGGGTTCGTAGCGGTCGATCAAAATGCCCGACAAGCGTGCGTCCATGCGGCCGTTCGCTTCCACCCAGCGCACTGCGTGGGCGGGCGAGCACACGCCCTTGTTGTTGGGGGAATCGCCCGTGGCGTACGACGACAGCAGGCAGCGGCCCTCGGCCATCACGCACAGGCTGCCAAAGCCAAACACTTCGACTTCGACGCTGACGTTGGCGCAGATGCGCGCCACTTCCGACAAGGTCAGGACGCGCGGCAACACCACGCGGCGGATGCCGAATTGTTCCTTCATCAGTTCGATGGCGTCGGCGTGCGTGGCCGACCCTTGCACCGACAGGTGCAGGCGCAGGTCGGGGTAGCGATCACTGGCATAGGCCAACAGGCCGGGGTCGGCCATGATGACGGCGTCGGCGCCCAAGGCGTGCGCGGCATCCACCGCCGCGTGCCACTCGGCCGCCCTGCCCGCCTGCACAAAGGTGTTGATGGCGAACAGCACCTGGCGTCCGCGCCGATGCGCAAGCTCGACGCCGTGGCGTATGTCGTTTTCAGAGAAATTCAGCCCGGCGAAGTTGCGGGCGTTGGTGGCGTTGCGCAGGCCGAGATAGACGGTATCGGCGCCGGCATCCAATGCGGCGGTCAGCGCTGCAAGGCTACCGGCCGGCGCGACCAGTTCCAGGGGATGGGAAGAGGTTTCCATGCCCGGCAGTCTAGAGTCCGGCGCACACGCGGGCCTTGTCGCAAATCAAACTTGGCCCGGCTGGGCAGGCCCCGGGGCGCATCCCCGAGGCGCCGCCCCGCGCGCGCCGCCGGCTTACATCGGCGCTTGCCCATCCGGTGCAATCTTGCGCACCACGTAGCCCATCGGTATCCAGCGGTTCTTGCCGGCCACCATCGATACGGTTTCGGTGGCGGGCATGTTGAGGAACTTGGTGGAAAAAATCACGTTCACGTATTGGCCTTGCGGCAGGTCGGCCGGGTCGGACACGCGCACCACCTGTAGCCACTCGCGCTTCGTGTGGCGGCCGACTTCATTGCGCAGCTGGCTCAGGTATTCGGACCAGCCCTGCTTGTCCACGCGCTTTTTCATGATGTCGCTGCTGGCGCTCCACATCTTGTCCGTGGCGCCGCTATCCGACATCGACGCCCATTGCTGGGCCGCCGTCACCGCGCTGTCCAGCGACGGATCGGCCGCCAGCGCCGGCGCCGCCAGCAACAGGGCGCCGCTGAAGAGGCCGACGCGCAAGGCGCGAGAAATCAGAGTTTGTTGTTGCATAAGTCCTCACTGTGAAAAGATAAACACCGCATTGGCACAAGCACTGCACAAGTCCACCGGCTTGCCGGAAAATCGTTCCGGCAAGCCGACGTTCCCTTACCACTGATAGCCCGCTCCGATCACCGCGCCATACGTACCGCGCGTGTTGGTGGAACCGGACAGCTTGTAGACCCAATTGCCGCTGGCCGACACGGTGGACAAGCCCATCGCAAAGCCCTGCTGCCCGTCGTACGTGCTGCCCGCTATCGAGAACATGCCCCGGCCCGGCGCGTAGGCTTGCGCCAGACCCGCCACCGCCAACGCCGTGGCCGTGCCGCCCGCCGCATCGCGGCGATAGCGATCGACGTCGTTGCGCAGGTTCTGGAACTTGCCGTCGGTGTAGGCGTTGGACTGCTGCACCGCGCCGCCCAGCCCGGCGTTCAACTGCTGCACGTTGACGGCGTCGTTGTTGTCGACGCCATCGGCCACGTTGCTGAGCGTGACCGGTGCCCCGCCGTTGCCCAGCGTGACGCGCGAGTAGTCAACCGCGCCCGTGCCCGGCGTGGTGGCGTACTGCACCGAGCCCTGCTTGGCCGCGTCCAACTGCTGCACGTTGACCGCGTCCGTCTGTGCCGTGCCGGCCGCCACGTTGGTCACCTGGCGTTCCTTGCCGGCCGCCCCGACGGACACGACGTTGGCACGTCCGCCGTCGGTACTGCCCGCCCCCAGCGCCACCGAGTTGGCGCCACGCGCTTCGGCGCCGTTGCCCAACGCGGTGCTACCGTCACCCGAGGCGACGGCGCCCGCGCCGGCCGCGGTGGCATCCGCGCCGGTGGCCGTGGGCGCCGGTGTGGCGCTGGCCTGGTTCACCTGGAACATGCCGCTGCCGCCTTGCGTCAAGCCGCTATTGACGGTGGCGATCTGCTGGTCGGTGTACAGGTTGGCCTGCGTCACCGCGCCATCCAGCTGCCGCAGGTTCACGGCGTCAGTGGCGTTTTGCGCGTCGGCCACGTTGCTGACGGTGCGTTCCGCGCCCGCCGTGCCCACGGACACCGTGCCAGCGATGGTGTTGGACACGCCCGAGTACTTGCCGGTGTAGGCCGGCGCCGCGCCCATGTCGGCCACCGCATCGGCGCCCAGCGCCACGTCGCCCGCTTGCAAGGCCTGCGCGCCAGTGCCCAGCGCCACGGTGTTATCCCCGGCGGCGCTGGCGGAACCGCCCAGCGCCACGCTGCGATCACCCGCGGCGCTCGCCGAGGCGCCCAAGGCCAACGACTGCGAGCCCCCGGCCAGGGCGGACGAGCCCAAGGCCACGGCCGAGTCCAGCGCGGATCGCGCCGAGGAACCGATGGCAATGCCGTTGGTGGCAGTGCTGTCCACTTCCGCCGCCAGCCCAATGCCGATGCCCGAGTCCCCGTTGACCACCGCTTCGGGTCCGACGGCGATGGCGTCCGTGCCCACCGACAACGAATCCACCAACGTGCTGTTGGCGTGGAAGTACTGGGTGCCCGTCACTGCGACCGACGCGATGGCTCCTTGCAGTTGGCGCACCGTCACGGCGTCCTGCGCTTGTGTGCCATCGGCCACGTTGATGACCTGGCGCAGCATGCCTGGCGCGCCCACCGAGAACGCCCCCGGCGCCACGGCGCGCGTCACGGCGGCCCGATCCGAGATAGACCCTTCGCCGATGGCGATACCGCCATCCACAGTGACGTGCGTGTTGGCGCCCAAGGCCAGGCTGCCCGCGCCGTCCGCCTGGGCGTTGTAGCCGATGGCGGTTGAGCCCTGTCCCCTTGCAAACGCGTCGCTCGGAGTCATCCCGGTGTCGTTGGTGCGCTCGTAACGAACGCCCTGGCCATTGACTGCCGGGTCCAAGGTGCTGGTATAGCTGTTCACCGCGGTGGTCAACTCCGACACTGCTTCGTTGGTGGCGAACAGCTGCGCTCCGTTCACGGCATCCCAGCTGGTTGCGCTGAGCACGCCCGGCGCCACGCTGGTGATGATGCTGGGTCCGCCGATGCTGCCGTGCGCGGCCGTGTAGGCGCCCACGCCCCCGTTGGACGACGGGTCCCACATCAAGGCGTCGGTATTCACCTGCGCCAGACGCGTATTCACGGTTTGCAGCTGGCGTACGTTGACGGCATCGGTCAGGTCGCTGCCCGGCGCCACGTTGGTCAGCTTGCGCAGGTTGCCCGGCGAGCCCACCGAGACTTCGCCCGCCGAGCTGATCGTGCCCGCCAGGCCAAAGGCCACATACGCGTTCTGCGCGCCCATCGACACCACCGACCCCTGGCCCAAGGCCACGTTGGCGCCAGTCAAGCCGGCATTGATGGTCGCCCCCTGGCCCAGCACCGTGGATCTGGCCACGCCGTTGTCGGTAGCCTGGTTACCCAGCACGACCGATGCCGCACCCGTGGCCAGCGCGCCAAAGCCGCCCGCCGCGCTGTTGGCGCCTGCTGCCAACGGTTGCGCGGTGGTGACCGACGCGTCCGCCACAAACGGCCCCGACTTGCCGCTGCTGATGTTCGACACGGTGGCATCCAGCCCACCGATTGCGTTGCCCAACGTCGTGTAGGTATTGCCCTGCACGGTGTAGGTGGGCGCACTGATCGAACCAGTGACGGGGTCATAGGCGGATCCGCCGCCCAGGCCGGTTGCCACGCTGGTGGCCAGCGTGTTCAAGCCCGCTGTCGCCGCGTTCGACACGCCCGTCAGTTGCCCGACGTTGACCGCATCGGTTGCCGCACTGCCGGCTGCGAGGTTGGTGATCTTGCGTTCGGCACCTGCCGAGCCAAGGGACACTTCACCGCTGGAGCTTTGTGCTGCCGACAAGCCAATCGCGGTGTAGCCGATTTCAGCACCGATCGTTGCGATTGAGCCTTGACCCAACGCCACGTTAGAGCCCGTCAGGCCCCCCGTGATCGATGCGCCTTGACCCAGGACGGTTGAACCGGCCACGGCATTATCCGTCGCAGAGTTACCCAAGACGGTCGACGCGGCGCCGCTTGCTGAAGCCCCGAAGCCACCCGCCGACGCATCAGCGCCGGACGCCACGGCTTGCGCCGTCGTCACGCTGTTGTCCGACACAAAGGGGCCAACGTTGCCGCTGCTCAAGCCCGCAACTGCGGAGTCCAGGCCGGAGACAGTGGAGTCCAGGCCAGCCACTGCCGAGTCCAGACCGGAAACGGCGGAGTCCAAACCGGTGACCGCGGAGTCCAGCCCGCCGATGGCGCTGCCCAAATTGGAGTACGTATTGCCTTGCACGCTGTAGGCCGGCGCGGTGACCGTGCCGGTCGTCGGATCGAACGCCGATCCGCCGCCCAGGTTGGATGCCACGCTCGTGCCCAGCGTATTCAGGCCCGATGTTGCCGCGTTCGACACACCCGTCAGTTGCCCGACGTTCACGGCATCAGTGGCTGCGCTGCCCGCTGCAAGATTGGTGATCTTGCGTTCGGCACCTGCCGAGCCAAGGGACACTTCACCGCTGGAGCTTTGGGGTGTCGACAAGCCAATCGCGGTGTAGCCGATTTCAGCACCGATCGTTGCGGTTGAGCCTTGACCCAACGCCACGTTAGAGCCCGTCAGGCCCGCCGTGATCGATGCGCCTTGACCCAGGACAGTGGAATCCGCAACCGCGTTATCCGTCGCGGAATTGCCCAAGACCGTCGACGCGGCGCCCGTTGCCGAGGCCCCGAAGCCACCCGCCGACGCATCAGCGCCCGACGCCACGGCTTGCGTCGTCGTTACGCTGTTGTCCGACACAAAGGGCCCGATGTTGCCGCTGCTCAGGCCCGCAACTGCGGAGTCCAAACCGGACACTGCGGAGTCCAGGCCAGCCACAGCCGAGTCCAGACCGGTGACTGCCGAGTCCAGCCCGCCGATGGCGCCGCCCAGGTTGGAGTAGGTGTTGCCTTGCACTCCGTAGCTGGGAGTGGTAACCGTGCCGGTCGTCGGATCGAATGCCGATCCACCGCCCAGGTTGGATGCCACGCTCGTGCCCAGCGTATTCAGGCCCGATGTTGCCGCGTTCGACACGCCCGTCAGTTGCCCGACGTTGACGGCATCGGTGGCAGCGCTGCCCGCTGCAAGATTGGTGATCTTGCGTTCGGCACCCGCCGAACCCAGCGACACTTCACCGCTGGAGCTTTGGGGTGCCGTCAGTCCGATTGCGGTGTAGCCGGTTTCGGCACCTATCGTTGCCGTTGAGCCTTGACCCAACGCCACGTTAGAACCCGTCAGCCCCGCCGTGATCGACGCGCCTTGGCCCAGGACAGTGGAATCCGCAACCGCGTTATCCGTCGCGGAATTGCCCAGGACCGTCGACGCGGCGCCCGTTGCGGAAGCCCCGAAGCCACCCGCCGACGCGTCGGCGCCCGACGCCACGGCTTGGGTCGTCGTCACGCTGTTGTCCGACACAAAAGGCCCGATGTTGCCGCTGCTCAGGCCTGCAACTGCGGAGTCCAGACCGGAAACCGCGGAGTCCAGGCCAGCCACTGCCGAGTCCAAACCGGTGACTGCCGAGTCCAGACCGGTGACTGCGGAGTCCAGCCCGCCAATGGCGCCGCCCAGGTTGGAATACGAATTGCCTTGGACGCCGTAGCTGGGCGCGGTAACCGTGCCGGTCGTCGGATCGAATGCCGATCCGCCGCCCAAATTGGATGCCACGCTCGTGCCCAGCGTATTCAGGCCCGATGTTGCCGCGTTCGACACACCCGTCAGTTGCCCGACGTTGACGGCGTCGGTGGCTGCGCTGCCCGCTGCAAGATTCGTGATCTTGCGTTCGGCGCCCGTCGAGCCCAGCGACACTTCACCGCTGGAGCTTTGGGGTGCCGACAAGCCAATCGCGGTGTAGCCGGTTTCGGCACCGATCGCCGCAATCGAGCCTTGACCCAACGCCACGTTAGAACCCGTCAGCCCCGCCGTGATCGACGCGCCTTGACCCAGGACAGTCGAATCCGCAACCGCGTTATCCGTCGCGGAATTGCCCAGGACCGTCGACGCGGCGCCCGTTGCCGAGGCCCCGAAGCCACCCGCCGACGCATCCGCGCCCGACGCCACGGCTTGGGTCGTCGTCACGCTGTTGTCCGACACAAACGGCCCGATGTTGCCGCTGCTCAGGCCGGCAACTGCGGAGTCCAGACCGGAAACAGCGGAGTCCAGGCCAGCCACTGCCGAGTCCAAACCGGTGACTGCCGAGTCCAGACCGGTGACTGCGGAGTCCAGCCCGCCAATGGCGCCGCCCAGGTTGGAGTACGAATTGCCTTGGACGCCGTAGCTTGGCGCGGTAACCGTGCCGGTCGTCGGATCGAACGCCGATCCGCCGCCCAAGTTGGACGCCACGCTCGTGCCCAGCGTATTCAAACCAGACGTCGCCGCGTTCGACACGCCCGTCAGTTGCCCGACGTTGACCGCATCGGTGGCTGCGCTGCCCGCAGCAAGGTTGGTGATCTTGCGTTCGGCACCTGCCGAGCCAAGGGACACTTCACCGCTGGAGCTTTGGGGTGCCGTCAGTCCGATTGCGGTGTAGCCGGTTTCCGACCCAATCGTTGCGGTTGAGCCTTGACCCAGCGCCACGTTTGAACCCGTCAGCCCCGCCGTGATCGACGCGCCTTGACCCAGGACAGTCGAATCCGCAACCGCGTTATCCGTCGCGGAATTGCCCAAGACCGTCGACGCGGCGCCCGTTGCCGAAGCCCCGAAGCCACCCGCCGACGCATCGGCGCCCGACGCGACGGCTTGCGTCGTCGTCACGCTGTTGTCCGACACAAAGGGCCCGATGTTGCCGCTGCTCAGGCCGGCAACTGCGGAGTCCAGGCCGGAGACCGCTGAGTCCAAACCGGAGACTGCCGAATCCAGACCGGTGACTGCCGAGTCCAGCCCGCCAATGGCGCCGCCCAGGTTGGAATACGAATTGCCTTGCACACCGTAGCTGGGCGCGGTAACGGTGCCGGTCGTCGGATCAAACGCCGATCCGCCGCCCAGGTTGGACGCCACGCTTGTGCCCAGCGTATTCAAACCAGACGTCGCCGCGTTCGACACACCCGTCAGTTGACCGACGTTCACGGCATCGGTTGCCGCGCTACCCGCTGCAACATTGGTGATTTTGCGTTCGGCACCCGCCGAACCCAGCGACACTTCACCGCTGGAGCTTTGTGCCGCCGACAAGCCAATCGCGGTGTAGCCGGTTTCGGCACCGACCGCCGCAATCGAGCCTTGACCCAACGCCACGTTAGAACCCGTCAGCCCCGCCGCAACCGACGCGCCTTGACCGAGCACAGTGGAATCCGCCACCGCGTTATCCGTCGCCGAGTTTCCGACGACCGTCGACGCCGCCCCCGTTGCCGAAGCGCCGAAGCCGCCCGCCACTGCATCGGCACCGGAGGCGACCGGTTGCAATGCCGTCACGCTGTCGTCCGACACGAATGGGCCGGTGCTGCCGCTGCTGATGCCGCTTACCGCGGAATCCAGCTGGCTCAGCGCGTCGCCCACGCTGTTGTAGGTGCCGCCCTGGATGCCGAAGCTGGGCGGCGCGACCTGGCCGGTGGCCGGGTTATAGGCGGACCCGCCGCCCAGGCCCGTCGCCACGCTGGCGCCCAGGTTGGACGCCGCGCCGCTCAGTTGCGCCACGTTGACGGCGTCGGTCGGCGCCTTGCCGGCCGCCAGATTGGTGACCTTGCGCTGGATGGTGCTGGATCCCACCGACACCTCGCCATCGGAATCTTGCGCCGTGGACAAGCCGAACGCCGTGTAGCCGGTCTGCGAACCGGTGGCCGCGCTGGAGTCCTGCCCGAGCGCCACGTTCGAACCCGACACGCCCGTGGCGATGTGCGCGCCCTGCCCCAGTACCGTCGAGCCGGCGACCGCATTGTCGGTGGCTTCGTTGCCGATCACCGTGGACGCCGCGCCGGTTGCCGATGCACCGAAGCCGCCGGCGCTGCTGTTCGCGCCCGACGCCACCGCCTGCGTGGTGGTGACGCTGTTGTCGGACACGAACGGCCCCGTATCGCCCGTCAGCAAGCTGCTGATAGCCGCGTCCGTGCCCGCGAACGCCGCGCCCACATTGGCGTAGGACGTGCCCTGCACGGTGTAGCTGGGCGCGCTGACCGTGCCGGCCGCGCTGCTGTAGGTCGACCCGCCGCCCAGGCCCGTGGCCAGGCTCGTGCCCAGGTTGGACGCGGCGCCGCTCAGCTGCGCCACGTTGACAGCGTCATTCAGCGCGCTGCCGGCCGCCACGTTGCTGATCTTGCGGCGGTTGGCCGACGTGCCCACCGAGACTTCGCCGGCCGACGTCTGCGTGGCCGACAAGCCGAACGCGGTGTAGCCGGTTTGCGACCCTGTGCTGGCGTTGGCGTTCTGCCCCAGCGCCACGTTCGAGCCGGACAAGCCGGCCGTAACGCGCGCGCCTTGCCCGATCACCGTGGAATTGGCCACGGCGTTGTCGGTGGCCTGGTTGCCCACCACGGTCGATGCTCCGCCCGTGGCCGATGACCCAAAGCCCCCTGCGCTGCTGTTCGCCGCCGAGGCCACCGCCTGCGTCGCGGTCACGCTGTTGTCCGAGACGAACGGACCGGTTTTACCCGTCGCCAGATTGGTCAGGGCGGTGTTGGCACCCGTCAACGCCGCGCCCACGTTGGCGTAGGACGTGCCTTGAATCGTGTAGCCGGGCGCACTGACCGTGCCGGCCGCGCTGCTGTAGGCGGCCCCCCCGCCCAGGCTCGTGGCCAGGCTGGTGCCCAGGTTGGATGCCGCACCCGTCAACTGGCCGACGTTCACCGCGTCCGTCGCCGCGCTGCCTGCCGCTACGTTGGTGATTTTGCGACGGCTGGCGCCTGTGCCTACCGACATCTCACCACCCGAGGTCTGCGTCGCCGCCAAGCCAAAGGCGGTGTAGCCGGTCTGCGAACCCACTGTGGCCGACGCCCCCTGGCCCACCGCCACGTTGGAACCCGACAGGCCCGAGGCGACCAAAGCGCCTTGCCCGATCACGGTGGAATTGGCCACCGCGTTATCGGTGGCCAGATTGCCCACCACCGTCGATGCCGCACCGGTCGCCGACGAGCCAAAGCCGCCCGCGCTGCTGTTCGCGGCAGAGGCCACGGCTTGCGTCGTGGTCGCGCTGTTGTCCGAGACGAACGGCCCCGTGTCGCCCGACACCAGGTTGGTGATGGCCGTGTTGGCCCCCGTCAATGCCGCGCCCACGTTCGTGTATGCCGTGCCCTGCACCGTGTAGCTGGGCGCGCTGACCGTGCCCGCCGTGCTGTTGTAGGTAGCGCCACCGCCCAGGCCGGTGGCCAGGCTGCTGCCTACGTTGGACGCCGCGCCGCTCAGCTGACCCACGTTCACGGCGTCGGTCAGTGCGCTGCCGGCCGCCACGTTGGTGATCTTGCGACGGCTGCCCGCCGTGCCCACCGACACTTCACCGGCGGAGCTCTGCGCCGCCGCCAGGCCGAACGAGGAATAACCGGCTTGCGACCCGATCGTCGCCGTCGAACCTTGACCAAGCACCACGTTCTTGCCCGTCAAGCCCGCCGTGACCGACGCCCCCTGGCCCAGGACGGCGGAGTTGGCAACCGCGTTATCGCTCGATTGGTTGCCCACCACGGTGGATGCCGCGCCGGTAGCCGACGCGCCGAAACCGCCCGCGGCCGCGCCCGCGCCCGAGGACACCGCCTGCACCGTGGTCACGCTGCTGTCGGATACAAAGGGGCCGATCTTGCCCGTCGCCAGGTTCGTCACCGCCGTGTTAAGCCCGCCTATCGCGGTGCCCACGTTGGTGTAGGACGTGCCTTGCACGCTGTAGGTTGGCGTGCCGATGGTGCCGGTAGCCGCCGTGTAGGTCGCGCCGCCGCCCAGGTTGGTGGCAACGCTGGTGCCCACGTTGTTCATGCCCGAGTTGGCCGCGCTGGTCACCGCCGTCATCTGCCGCACGGTGACGGCGTCCGTCAGATCGGAGCCATCCGCCAGGTTCTTGATCTGGCGCTTGCCGGTGGCCGTGCCGACAGAAATGGCGCCCACGCCCATATTCGACGTGTTGTCGAAGGCGATACCCGCGATCGGCCCCGCCGTGCTGGGCGACACCACACCGCTGGTCTGTATGTTGGTCGAGCCCACCGCGTTCGTGCCCAGTGCAACGCCGCCCGGCACGGTCGATGTCGCGCCCGCGCCCAGCGCTATGGATGCGATGCCGGTCGCCTGCGCCCCGACACCCATGGCGATGGCGTTGCCCGCCCCCGCCGTGGCCGTCTTGCCGAACGCCATGTCGTTCAGCCCGGTGGCGGCGGCGCTGGCGCCCACGGCCACCGCGTCCGTACCCGTCGCGCCCGAGTTGGCGCGCGTATTGCTGCCCGCGCCGGTCGCCGTGGAGTTGGCGTTGAAATAGTTGGTGGGGGTCGGTGCCGACGAGGACACCTGCTGCGCCACCGCGTACAGCTGCGAACCGTTGACCGCGTCGGTGCTGGTGGCGCTGAGCAAGCCGGCGGACACGTTCTGGATGCGGCGCGTGGTGTTGCCGTCAATCCCGACGCTGACCACGCCCGTGGGCACGAGTTGGCCGCCCAGGTAGGTGTACGTGTTGCCGCCGATCGTGCTGCTGGCATACGCGTTCATGCCGGACGTAAACGCCGTCGAGATACTGGTGGTGGTGGTGTTGCTGCCCAGCGCCACCGAGTTGGCGATGTTGGTCGTCGCCAGATAGCCAAGCGCCACGGTCCGGTCCACCGACACGTTGTTGCCGGCCAGGTGCCCGCCCGCCATGTTGTAGTTGCCGCTGACGTTCTGGCCGGCGCTTCTGCCGACGGCCGTGTTGAACGAGCCCGCCGCCAACGTGCCCGCTTGCGCGCCGATGGCGGTGTTGTTCCCCACGCTGGTGTTCAGCCCGCTGCCCGCCAGATAGCCGATAAACGTGTCTTGCGTCGCCTTGGCTACTGACAGGTCGCCGATGGCGATGGACGACGATCCCGCCGCATTGGCTTCAGGGCCAATAGACACGGATCGGGACCCGCCCGCGCTGGTCAGATAGCCCAGCGCCACTGCGTTCACGCCAGCGGTGGTGCTTTGATAGCCGATGGCAATGGCCTGCCCCGACGACGCCTTGGCCTGGTAACCCAGGGCAATGGTGCTGCCCGCCGTGGCCAGGGAGCCGGAGCCGATGGCGATGGACGCCAGGCCGGTCGCCGTGTTCAGGTCGCCAATGGCGACGGCGCCTTGGCCAGTGGCCGGGTTGGTGTTGCCGATGGCGACCGCGCCGCGCCCGGCGGCCACAGAAGAAAAGCCCGCGCCGAAAGCGCCATTGCCGCCGTTGGCCTGCGAAGTGGATCCCAGCGCAATCGATCCCGGTGTCAGGGCCGTATTGCCGTTACCCACGGCCAGCGAGCCGTCCGCCGCCGCGTTATTGTCCGCGCCTACCGCCACCGCGCCCGTGCCCGTCGCGGTGTTGGGATCACCGATTGCCACCGCGCCGTCGCCCGTTGCGGTTTGTTGGCGCCCGATGGCCACCGCCCCGCCCAGGGCAGTGGCACTGTTGGCCGCCGTGCCGGACGAGCCAATCGCCACGTTCTGCCCCGTGCCGCTGGCCCGCGACCCATCGCCCACCGCGATGCCGAACGCGCCGAGGGTCTGCGCATTGCGACCGATGGCGATGCCCGACGTGGCGAGGCTGGTCACCGACGATTGTCCGCCAATCGCGATGCCGTTGATGGCGGCCGAAGAGGCGCCCGTCGTCGCGTTGGCGCCCAACGCGACCGCACCGGCCGCGGTGGCGCGCGCCCCGTTGCCGGCCGCCAGCGAACTGCCGCCGCTGGCCAGCGCGTTGTTGCCCAGCGCCGTGTCGTTGATGGGGCCGCCCACCGTTGCGCCGGCCACCGCGCTGGACCCGATGGCCAACGAGTTCTGGTTCAAGGCTTGCGCGTTGACGCCGATCCCGATCGATCCGATACCGCCTGATGCCGCTGACGCACCCAGCGCCACCGCGCCCGTGGCCGTGGCTGTGGACGACACGCCGATGGCCACGGCATTAGCCGCGGACGTGCTGGACAATTGGCCCAAGGCGACGGTGCTGTTGCCGGCGGCTGTGGTGTTCAGTCCAAGCGCCACGGCACCCGTGGCAAGCGCTGAAGCGCCCGTGCCCACCGCCACCGAGCTGTTGCCAGACGCGGTTGACCCTTGCCCCACGGCGGTTGCGCCCGTGTTGGACGCGGTCGAGGAAGCACCCACCGCCACGGTATTGTTGGCGCCGGCGTTGGAGTCGGAACCGAACGCAGACGAATTGATGCCGGTGGCCGTCGACTTCGAGCCTACGCCCGTCGCGTTATTGCCGGTCACCGAGGAATTACGGCCCACCGCGATGGAGCTCGCCCCTGTGGCCAGGGACCCATCGCCGATTGCCACGCTGACGTTCGTCGCCGTTGCCCCCCCGCCGCCGCCGATCGCGATGGAGTTCGCGTCGACCGCGGCCGGTGAAATGCCGCCGGTGGTGATCGGGTTGATGATGATGCCCTGAATGGCGGTACCCGCCCAGACCGTCCCTCCCATTGCCGCCGCAAGTATCAATGGCGCCGCGATGCCGCCCGCCCTGCGCAACGCGGCTTGCCGCGCACCTCGATTGGACTTTCCACGGGATTTCGTCAATTCCGACACGACGACCCACGCACCTGTCACACGGTTCCAAACGAGGCTATAGATTTTATTCACGGCCAATCTCCATTGACGAATTTCGCGATTCGCCAGCAGTAAATGCGACGCTGATTCTTCTAGTAGGAATCAGAGGATTTTTCCCAGCAAATTCAGACATTTCTGTCACGAATCCTAGTGAAAGGAATTAATCCGACTTGTGTTTTGTCGCTAGCGCGTGAAACCTCTTATAAATTCCGTCTGAATAATCAGATGGCAAAAATGAATTGCTAAAAAAATAGCCGCGCGCAAATGATTCGCCACACACCCATTCAACGGTGGGCGGCAAGGGAGACAACATCGGGAGAGGGTTATGCCGCCTGACAATGCCAACGGGTGGGCATGGCGGAAAGATGAAAAAACGGACGCAGTATCCGGCGATACCGAAACGGATTCGGTATGCCAGATGCCTGAAATCTTATTTATATGAATTGACAGAAATCCGGGTATTTCCGTCGTACTAATATTGAATTCGGTCTTAGATTCAATATTTCATGCCCGTCATTGTTTAATGACGCAGCCGTCATTCTTCTTCGGAATACAGGCCGTGTTCCACCGCATAGACGGCCACCTGCACCCGGCTGGTCAGGTTCAATTTCTTCAGCACGTTCTGCACATGGATCTTCACCGTGCTTTCGCTTACGTCCAGTTCGCGCGCGATGACTTTATTGCTGGCGCCGCGCGCCAGGCATTGCACGATCTGCGTCTCGCGGGCGGTCAGGCGGTGGCGTTCGGCCGCGCCCTTGCCTTGCGCCGCCTGGGCCGCCTGCGTGGCCTGGCCACGGAATTGGTCCACCAGCTTGGCCGTCATGCTCTCGGCTATCACCGATTCGCCCCTGGCTGCGCGCCGGATGGCCGATGTCAGCACGTCGGCGTCGATGTTCTTGACCAGATAGCCGCGCGCCCCGTCGCGCAAGGCCTGGCCCAGTTCATCGGCTTCTTCCGACACGGTCAGGATGATGACCGCGCAAGACGGCAGATCCTGCGTCAGCAGTTGCAGCGTTTCAAGGCCGGACAAGCCGGGCAGGTTCAAGTCCAGCAGTATCACATCGGGCTGCAATTCCTTGGCGCGCTTGATCCCCTCCACGCCGTCGCCCGCTTCGGCCACCACTTCAAAGTCGGGCTGGCGTTGCAGCAGCAGGCGCACGCCGGAACGGAACAGGGTGTGGTCATCGACAAGCAGGATACGGATGGGCATGGTCAATAAAGGTCAGGCGGCCTGGCGCTCGCTGCCAGGCAAAGTCAGCATGACGCGCGTACCGGCGCCGGGCTGCGATTCGAGTTTTATCAGGGCGCGCATGCGGGCCGCACGCTCTTGCATGATGTGCAGGCCCACGTGCGCGTCGCCGCGCGCCGCCACATCGGCGGGGTCAAAGCCCTGGCCGTTATCGACGATGTGCAGGCTGAAGTCGCGGTCGTTGCCCACCGTGACGTCTACGCGGCTGGCCTCGGAATGCTTGCGCACGTTGGACAGGGCTTCTTGCAGAATGAACAGGACTTGCAGTTGCTGGTCAGGCGGCAACGGCGCGCCTTCGCCCCGATCAAACCGCAGCGTGATGTCGATGGCCGTCTGGCGCCGAAAACGCTCCACGGTGCTTTCGATAGCGGCTTGCAAGTCGCCCTGGCCCAATTTGGTGCGGAAGTTGTTCAGCAGTTCGCGCACGTCCTGATAGCTTTCGTCAACGCCGGTGCGCAGCAGCGGCAGAATTTCAGCCACCTCGTCTTCGTCGCCGCGCTTGACGGCCGCGTCCAGCATCTGCAATTGCAGGTTCAGGAAATTCAGCCCTTGCGCCAGGCTGTCGTGCAAGCCTTGCGCGACCAGCCCACGTTCCTGAACCACGGCCAGTTGCCGGGCCTGCGCGCTAAGGCGGCGGTTATCCAGCGCCACACCCAGATGCTGGCCCAGCGTTTCAAGCAGCTGCGAGTCGGACGGCGCCAGCCGGCGCTGTTGCCGGAAATGCAGCGAGTACGAACCCAGCACTTCGTCTCGCGTCACGATGCGGAACACCGCCACGCTGGCAAAGCCGTCGCGCACGCAGTTCAAGTCCATGTCGGGCGGTGAATGCCGGAAATCCTGGATGACGACGACGCCCGCCTGGCGCGTGGCCACGCCGCAATAGCAGTCGTCCACCTTCATGCAATGTTCGGATTCCACCAGCGCGTCGGACAGGCCCACCGACACCACCAGGTTGAGCTTTTCGTTGTCGGGGTCCAGCGCGCGGATGCTGCCGCCGTCGGCGTCGAACTGCAACATGACGCGGCGCAGGAAGCCGTCGCACATGGCTTCGATGTCGTTGGGCTGATTCAGGAAGGCAGCCATGTCGTACAGCGCGCCGATGTCTCGGTTTTGCGCGGCCAGCTGCGCGGTCTTTTGTTCGACGCGCGTTTCCAAGCCGGTGTACAGGTCTTGCAGCTGGTCGGCCATGCGGTTGTAGCCGCGCGCCAGCACGCCAAATTCGTCTTCGCTTTCCACGGGCAGCCGCGTGCTGAAATCCCGCTCGGCCATGCGTTGCAGGCCGTCGCGCAGGCGCAGCACCGGGGCGATGATCCACAGGTACAGCAGATAGATCATCGCCAGCGTGCCGGCGCAGGCGATGGCGGCCAGCACGCCTTGCGACAGCCGCAACGCCGTGGTCTTGCCGGCGTTGTCTTGCTCGATCATGCGCACCAGCGTGTCCGCGCGCGTGACGAACTCGGGCAGCGTCTGCAAGTACACGGCCGCGTCCGGTTGCATCAGCGCGCGCTGGGCAGCGGGCTTCATCACGTCGTGCCAGTAATTGGCCACGTCATGCCATTGCGTGCGGATCGCTTCGTTATTGGGGATGAAAAGCGGGCGCGCCGGGTTGCCGCGCGCCAGGCGGGAAATGGTCTCGTCCATTTCGGCCATCTGTTCCTGGCTGCGCGCCTCGCGGCCTGCTTGCGGCCGCATCAGCTCGACGGCGACGCGGTTGGCGCGCATGCGCAGGCTGCCGGTGTCGTTGATGGCGGCGCCCGCGCCTTCCAGCTGCCACGACAGCCACAGCGTCCAGCTGATCATTGACAGCACCACCACCAACGCGGCCAGTGAGCTGGCGACGATGCGCGTGGACAGCCGATGCCGGGGCGACGGCAGGCCGTCGGAGCCGACATCCGGCGCAGCGGTGCGGGCGCTGGAGGCAGCGCTGGCGGTGGCGCCACGGTCGGTGCGGGTGGCGGTACCGGCGGTGGACGGAGAAGTCGTCATGGTGATCGGATCAGGGCGATGCGGGACGTGCGGTGCAGTGTTGGCGGTGGTTGCGGTGGTTGCGATGCTTGCAATGCCCGCCGTGCGTCCCGCGCGGTGCCTAGTGTATTCGCCTTCAGGGCAGGCCCAGTTGGTCGCAGATGAATTGCACGACCCGCGCGGGGTCGTTCAGCGGCAGGCACGGCAAGGCGGTGTCCAGCGCGGTGTCAGTCACAACGGCCAGGAAACTGCCGTCCTCCGCATGCAGCGCAGGCTTGCCCAGGGCGGGTCGATAAACTTCTAGGCGGGCAATCGCAGCCTGTTTGAAACCTTCGACCAGCACCAGGTCGGCGGGCG
Organism: Achromobacter sp. LC458; assembly: GCF_001005835.2. NCBI lineage: Bacteria > Pseudomonadati > Pseudomonadota > Betaproteobacteria > Burkholderiales > Alcaligenaceae > Achromobacter > Achromobacter sp. LC458. The sequence goes on along the minus strand of NZ_LBHW02000036.1, from coordinate 15,075 downwards.
ACAGCCGCGCCAATTGCTCGTCCAGCGTGGGTTCGGGCGCGTCGCGCAATTCATGCACGATGGCGTAGCGGTACGGCGAGGCCACCATCACCTCCTGCGCGCCCGCCAGCCGAAAGCGCGCGCTGTCCTTGCCAGGCGGTTCCATCTGAAAGTCGTGATGGCTGTGCTTGATGACGTTCACGCGCAGGCCGCGCGCCGCCAATAGCGGCAGCATCGCTTCGATAAGCGTGGTCTTGCCGCTGCCGGACCGGCCGGCGATACCGAAAACTGGGCTCATGCATGCTCCGAAAACAAGGGACAGACAATGGGTAGAAACGCGTCTGCCCGGGGCGAGTATGCCAGCAATGCCCCGGCCACCAGATCGAAATACCAGCCGTGCAGCGTCAGGCTGCCCGCCGCCACGGCGCGCCGCACGAATGGCAGGTCGTCAAGGTTGCGCAGCGAAATCAGGATGGACGCCTGCTCGCACGCGCGCCGCCGTTCGGCGTCGGTCGCGGCCGGCATCTGGCGCAACACGCGGTCGCGGGCCGGTTCGGCGATGTCCATCCACCGTTCCAGGTAATCGGTTTCGCCATCGCTGCGGGTGCGCTGCTCCATCAGCGCGCGGATGCCGCCGCAATGCGCATGGCCCAGCACGATGATGCGGCTGACCCGCAGTTGCTCGACCGCGAATTGAATCGCCGCCAGCACGCCTTGCAGGCCACGATCCGCGCTGGCCGGCGGCACCAGGTTGGCCACGTTGCGCACGGCGAAGATGTCGCCGGGGTCGCAGCCCAGCAACATGGCCGGGTCCACGCGGGAATCGCAGCATCCGATCAGCAAGGTGCTGGGGTGCTGGCCATCGCGCAGGTGGCGGTACAGCGCGGGTGCCTCCTCGTAATACTGTTGTTGAAAACGTTGGAAGCCGTCGATGAATCGTTCGATGTCGCGCATGATTTTTCCTCGTCCTTCAGCCGCCCGTCTGCGCCATGAAGCGCACGATGCGATCCGGCTGGGCCAGGAAGTCGTGGCGTTCCGGTTTGGCGGCGATGCCGGCCAGGATGGCGCGCGTCAGCGCGGCGTCGGTGGCCCCGGCGCGCAGCATGCGGCCCAGGGGCACCTGGTCTTCCTGGCCCAGGCACAGGTACAAGGTGCCGTCCACGCCCAGGCGGACACGGTTGCAGGCCGCGCAGAAATGCCGCGACATGGGGGTGATGACGCCCAGCACCGGCGCGCCATGGCCGGCGGTCCAGTACCGGGCGGGGCCGGAGCCGGCGCCGAAGCCCAAACCGAAACCCGACCCGAAACCCGAGCCCGCGTGCGTGCCTGTGCCTTGCCCCAACGGCCGGTCCGCTACCGGCATCGCCGGCACCATCCCCGCCTCGGCGGCCAGCGTGGCGCCCAGCGCATTCAAGTCCGTATGCCGCATGCCTTGCCCGCACGTGCCCATCGGCATGGGTTCGATCAGGCGTAGTACGAAGCCCTGCGAGATGGCGTAGTCCAACAACCGCCGCACGTCCGCGTGCGGCGTTGCCGCGTGCACGACGCTATTGAGCTTGATGGGCGCAAAGCCCGCGTCGCGCGCAGCGGCAAGGCCGGCCAGCACGTCCGCCAGACAATCGCGCCCCGTGATCTGCTTGAAGGCCTCTGCGTCCAACGTATCCAGGCTGACGTTCAGCCGCGTCACGCCCGCCGCGCGCAGCGCCCGCGCATGGCGCGCCAGCCGCGTGCCGTTGGTGGATACCGACAGGTCGGTCACGCCAGGCATGGCGGCGACCACGCCGGCCAGATCCGCCACGCCCCGACGTAGCAGCGGCTCGCCGCCCGTCAGCCGCACCTTGCCTACGCCCAGCGCCACAAACAGGCCGATCACCCGCGCCATTTCGGCATGCGTCAGCCAGTTGGCGGGCGTTTCAAAGCCCTTGAAATCCTTGGGCAGGCAGTAGCTGCAACGCAGGTCGCAGCGATCCGTGACGGACACGCGCAGGTAATCGATGCGTCGGCCGTAGCCGTCGGTCAGCGTGCAAAAGTCGCGGGCGGCGGCGGGGTCGTCCATTACCGCAGGGTCGCCCATCACGCGGCCCTCCCGCCCACCACGCGATCCGCCTCGCTGCCTTGCAGGTCTATGCCCTGCACGTCCGCCTGATCCACCAGCAGCTTGGTGTATTGCCGCCAGGCGGTGTCCTGGCTCATGGCCGACAGCGACGCCGCGATCTGCTGCGCGACGTGTTCGTAGGGCAGCATGCGCCCTTCGATGCGGCGCGTCACCCGCACGATGTGCAGCCCGTGCCGCGTTTGCAGCAGCTGCGGCAACAGCCCGCCAGACGGCAGCGCGAACACCGCGCGTTCAAACTCGGGCACGGTATCGCCCCGGCCCAATTGGCCCAGACTGCCGCCCACGGCGGCCGACGGGCAGTTGGACTGCTCGCGCGCCACCTGGGCAAAGCTTGACGGATCGGCCAGCAAATCTTGCAGCACCACGTTGGCATGGGCGCGCAGCATGTCCAGGTTGACGTCGGGCGTCACCTGGAAAAGGATGTGGTCGGCTTCGACCAGCTCGCCCACCATGAAGCGCTGCGGATTGGCATGATAGAAGCGCCGGCAGGCGGCGTCGTCCGCCACCGGCGCGGCGGCCTGGCGGGCAAGCAAGGCGGTGATGATGGCGTCTTCGTTGTCACCGATGGCGCTGTCGTTGGCGCCGTTGTTGTCGGCGTCCTGGTTGCCGACGCTGCCCACGCCCAGGCGCAGCGCCTCGTCCAGCAACACCCGCCGCAAGACCAGCGCCGTGATGGCGTGGCGCATCGGGTTGCCGGCGTCGGCGTGCAAAGGCAGTTCACGTTCCAGATCGGCGTCGTTCAGTTCGACGCCATTGACGATGACAGGCATGTTGGGCTCCTGGTTCAAACGGTTTCAGCGTGGGCGCACCAGTTGCCAGGCGCGGCCCAGATAGCCCAGCGAGGCAAAGCCGCTCCAGACGTGGACCAAGCGGGTGAACGGGAAAATCACGAACAGCGTCAGCCCCATGAATAGATGCGCCTTGAACAGCAGCGGCACACCCGCGATATAGCTGGCGGCGTCGCCCTGGAACGTCACGATGTGCTGCGCCCACGTCATCAGCCGCACCATCATGTCGCCGTCCATGTGGCCGGCGGACAGCACGATGGTCGACAGCCCCAGCAGCAAGGTCACCAGTATCCAAAGCAGCAGCAGCTTGTCGCCCGGCCGGGTCGTGCGCGCGATGCGGGGATCGGTCAGGCGGCGATGGATCAGGATCAACAGGCCGATCAAGCACAGCCCGCCCATCACGCCGCCCGCCACCATGGCCACCGTCTGCTTAAGCGTGTGGCTTACGCCCAGCGTGTCCCACACCACCACCGGCGTCAGCAGGCCGGCCAGATGGCCGAAGAACAAGCCCAGGATGCCGACGTGGAAAAGGATATTGCCCAGCCGAAGCTGGCCGCGATGCAGCAGCTGCGAGCTGTCGGTCTTCCAGGTGTATTGCTCGCGCTCGAAACGGGCCAGGCTGCCCAGCAGGAAGACGGTCAGCGCAATGTAGGGATAAATACCGAAAAGGAATTGATTCAGGGAATTCATGATGCGTCGTCCTGAGCACGAATGGGGGGGTTGGCGCGGGGATAGAAGCGCACGGCTTGTGCGGCATCGCCCGCGAACGGCCGCAGCAGCGGTTCCACGCCGTCCGCGCTGACGCCGAACGTGTCCATGGCTTCGTCCATGTCGCGCACGGGCGCGTCGGTCTGCTCGCGCGGCACCACCCGGGCCGCCGCGCGCAGCACCTGGAAGATTCCCGCGTACGGGCTGTCGCCGCGCGCCAGTCGCGCACCGATGGCGGCCAGCACGTGGATGGCTTCGTCCAACAGGTCTTGCGCGTCGGCCGGGTCGATCACGCCCAGAAATTCCAGGAACAGCGGCACGTGGTCGGGCAGCTCGGACACGACCGGCTCAAAGCCGTGCTGCCGGTACGTATCCAGCAGGTCGACCATGGCCTGACCCCGGTCACGGCTTTCGCCATGCACGTGTTCGAACAGGTGCAGCGAATGCGAGCGGTTGCGGTCGAAGGTGGCAACGTAGTTTTCCTGCACGGTGATCAGGTCATTGGTTGCCAGATAGGCGACCAGCGGTTGCAAGGCTTCTTCGGCGTCCGGGTCGTCGGCCAACGCGGCCTCGACCTCGCCCAGCGCGTCCAGCAGATCGGGCTCGGGGTAGCTGAGCAAGGCGGAAAGCAAGCGGTAGTGCGTCATGGTGTTCTCTCCTGTCCTAGCGCGCCTGGGCGGCCTTCTTGCGGGATTTGGGCATCTCGATGAAGATTTCGCTGCCCTGCGGCTTGCGGCCGAACAAAGTGCCTTCGGACACGCCGCCCGAGCAGCCGTTGCCGAAGGTAAAGCCGCAGCTGCCTTTTTCGTTGAAGCTGTCTTCCACGATTTCCTTGTGGCTGCTGGGTACGACGAAGCGGTCTTCGTAGTTGGCAATCGCCATGATCTGGTACATGTCCTGCACCGTTTCCTCGGACAGCCCCACCTGTTCCAGCAGCGCCGTGTCGCGTTCGCCGTGCACGGTTTCCGAGCGCTTGTAGGCGCGCATCGCCAGCATGCGTTCCAGCGCCTGCAACACAGGCGCTTCCTTGCCGGCCGTGAGCAGGTTGGCCAGGTAGCGCACGGGAATGCGCAGGCTGGACACGTCCGGAATCATCGCGCTCTTGCCCACGGTGCGCTGCGGCATCTGGCCGGCTTCGGCCGCCGTCTGGATAGGGGACAGCGGCGGGATGTACCAGACCATCGGCAAGGTGCGGTATTCCGGATGCAGCGGAAACGCCACGCGCCATTGCACGGCCATCTTGTAGACGGGCGACTGCCGGGCCGCTTCCAGCCACGATTCGGGTATGCCCTGTTCGCGCGCGGCGGCGATCACCGCCGGGGAATGCGGGTCCAGGAACAGGTCCAGCTGCGATTCATAAAGGTCCTGTTCGTTGGCGGTGGCGGCCGCGCGTTCGATCTGGTCGGCGTCATACAGCATGACGCCCAGGTAACGGATGCGGCCCACGCAGGTTTCCGAGCACACGGTGGGCTGGCCGGCTTCAATGCGCGGATAGCAGAACGTGCACTTCTCGGCCTTGCCGCTGCTCCAGTTGTAGTAGATCTTCTTGTACGGGCAGCCCGAGATGCACATTCGCCAGCCGCGGCATTTGTCCTGATCCACCAGCACGATGCCGTCGTCTTCGCGCTTGTAGATCGAGCCCGACGGGCAGCTGGCTACGCAGGCGGGGTTCAGGCAGTGTTCGCACAGGCGCGGCAGGTACATCATGAACGTGTTCTCGAACGTCGAGTACATCTCTTTCTGCACGCCTTCGAACAACGCGTCGCGGCTGCGCGCGCTGAATTCACCGCCCAGGTCGTCTTCCCAGTTCGGGCCCCAATGGATCTTGTCCATCTTCTTGCCGGTCAGCACCGACACGGGGCGCGCGGTGGGCGGCGTTTGCGACAGCGGCGCGTTCTGCAGGTGTTCGTAGTCGAAGGTGAAGGGTTCGTAGTAGTCGTCAATGGCCGGCAGGTTCGGGTTGGCGAACAGGTTGGCCAGGATGCGCAGCTTGCCGCCCTGGCGCGGTTCCAGCTTGCCGGCGGCGGTGCGCTTCCAGCCGCCCTTCCACTTGTCCTGGTTTTCCCATTCCTTGGGGTAGCCGATGCCGGGCTTGGTTTCCACGTTGTTGAACCAGGCGTATTCGACGCCGTCGCGGCTGGTCCAGACGTTCTTGCAGGTGACCGAACACGTGTGGCAGCCGATGCACTTGTCCAGGTTCAGCACCATGCCGATTTGGGCGCGTATCCTCATGATTGCTTCTCTTCTTGTTGCGTGGCTTGTTCAGCCGGGTCCTCGACCAGCGGGCCTTCCAGCCAGTCCACCTTCTTCATCTTGCGCAGCACCACGAATTCGTCGCGGTTGGCGCCCACGGTGCCGTAGTAGTTAAAGCCGTAGGCCTGCTGCGCGTAACCACCGATCATGTGCGTGGGCTTGAGCACCGTGCGCGTAACCGAGTTATGGATGCCGCCGCGCTTGCCGCTGGTTTCCGCGCCGGGCACGTTCACGATCTTTTCCTGCGCGTGGTACATCAGGCACATGCCCACCGGCACGCGCTGGCTGACCACGACGCGCGCGGTCAAGGTGCCGTTCACGTTGAAGACTTCAACCCAGTCGTTGTCCACCAGGCCGGCCTGTTTGGCCTCGGTTTCCGACACCCACACGTGGGGGCCGCCACGGCTTAAGGTCAGCATGCGCAGGTTGTCGGAATAGGTGCTGTGGATGCCCCATTTCTGGTGCGGCGTCAGCCAGTTCAGCACCAGTTCCTTTTCGCCGTTGGGATACTTGCCCAGCATGGGCGCCACCGTCTTGGTGTCGATGGCGGGCTTGTACACGCACGAACCCTCGCCAAAATCCAGCATCCAGCGGTGGTCCTGGTAGAACTGCTGGCGGCCGGTCAGCGTACGCCACGGGATCAGTTCGTGCACGTTGGTGTAGCCCGCGTTGTAGCTGACCTCTTCGCTTTCCAGCCCCGACCACGTCGGCGCCGAAATGATCTTGCGCGGTTGCGCCTGGATATCCCGGAAACGGATCTTGTCGTGCTGGCGGCCCACGGCCAGGTGGGTGTGGTCGCGCCCGGTGATCTTGCCTAGCGCTTCCCATGCCTTGACCGACACATGGCCGTTGGTTTCGGGCGCAAAGGTCAGGATCATTTCCGCCGCGTCGATGGCGGTGTCCAGGCGCGGGCGGCCCTGGCTGACGCCGGCCTCGCCCACGCTGGCGTTGATGCCGGCCAGCTCGTGCACTTCGTGCTCGGTGTTCCAGTTGATGCCCTTGCCGCCGTTGCCCAGCTTGTCCAGCAAGGGGCCCACCGACGTGAACTTGCGATAGATGTCGTTGTAGTCGCGCTCAACCACCGTCATCGACGGCGCGGTCTTGCCCGGCACCAGATCGCATTCGCCCAGCTTCCAGTCGCGCGGTTCGAACGCCTGGCCCAGTTCTCCCGGCGTGTCGTGCATCAGCGGGGTCAGTACCAGGTCGCGGCGCTTGCCCAGGTAGGGGCCGCCGATCTCGCTGAACTTCCTGGCCAGCAGCTTGTAGATTTCCCAGTCGGTCTTGCTTTCCCACAGCGGCTGCACGGCTTCGCTCAAGGGGTGGATGAAGGGGTGCATGTCGGACGTGTTCAAGTCGTCCTTTTCGTACCAGGTGGCCGTGGGCAGCACGATGTCGCCGTACAGGCAGGTGGTGCTCATGCGGAAGTCCAGCACCGTCAGCAAGTCCAGCTTGCCCTCGGCGGCGTCTTCCTGATAAGTCACTTCGGTGGGCTTGATGGCGGCGGCTTCGTCGCCGAACACGGCGTTTTGCGTGCCCAGCAGGTACTTCAGGAAGTACTCGTGGCCCTTGCCGCTGGAACCCAGGATGTTGGAGCGCCATACGAACATGTTGCGCGGAAAGTTGGCCGGGTCGTCCGGGTCTTCGCAAGACATGCGCAGCGCGCCGGACTTCAGTTGTTCCACGGCGTGCGCAATGGGGTCCTTGCCGGCGGCGTCGGCCTGGGCCACCAGGTCCAGCGGATTGGTGCGCAGTTGCGGGGCCGACGGCAGCCAGCCCATGCGTTCGGCGCGCGCGTTCAGGTCGATCATCGACAGGTCGCCGTACTTGGCGCGGTCGGCGGTGGGGCCAAGCACTTCCTGCACGTTCAACTTTTCATGGCGCCACTGGCTGGTGTGGGCGTAGAAGAACGACGTGCCGTTCATCTGGCGCGGCGGACGCACCCAATCCGACGCAAAGGCCAGCGGGGCCCAGCCGAACTGCGGGCGCAGCTTTTCCTGGCCCACGTAATGCGCCCAGCCACCGCCGCTCTTGCCCACGCAACCGCACATCATCAGCATGTTGATGATGCCGCGGTAGATCATGTCCATGTGGTACCAGTGGTTCAGGCCCGCGCCCACGATCACCATCGACTTGCCTTCGGTGTCGTGCGCGTTCTGCGCGAATTCGCGCGCCACCTGGATCACCTGCGCGCGCGGCACGCCGGTATGCTTTTCCTGCCAGGCGGGCGTGTAGGCCACGTCATCGTCGTAGGACGTGGCGACGTTGGCGCCGCCCAGGCCACGGTCCAGGCCGTAGTTGGCCATTTGCAGGTCGTACACCGTGGCGACCAGCGCGTCCGCGCCATCGGCCAGGCGGATGCGGCGGGCCGGCAGGTTGCGCACCAGCACGTCGTCGTGCTCGCCGCCAAAGTACGGGAAGCCCACGCCCACCGTTTCCGCGCCCTGGCCCAGCAGGCTCAGGGTGGGTTCGATGGCCTGGCCATTGCCGCCATTGCGGGATTCCAGGTTCCAGCGGCCAACCTTTTCACCATCGTTGACCGCGCCCTCGCCCCACCGAAAGCCGATGCTGCCGTTGGGCGCCACCAGGGCGCCGCTGTGCGCGTCCAGCACCAGCGTCTTCCAGTCGGGGTTGTTCTGTTCGCCCAGCGCGCCGTCAAGGTGCGAGGCGCGCAGGAAGTGGTCGGGTGCGTAGAAGCCATCGCGCGGCTTGAGCAACACCAGCATGGGCATGTCGGTGTAGCGGCGCACGTAGTCGCGAAAGTACGGCGACGGGTTGGCCGACAGGTGGAACTCTTTCAAGATGACGTGGCCCATCGCCATCGCCAGCGCGGCATCGGTACCTTGCTTGGGCGCCAGCCAGATGTCGCCGAACTTGACCATTTCACCGAAGTCGCTGGACACGGCCACCGTCTTGGTGCCCTTGTAGCGGACCTCGGTGTAGAAGTGCGCATCGGGGGTGCGGGTCTGCGGCACGTTCGATCCCCACACCATCAGGTAGGTGGAGTTGTACCAATCCGCCGATTCCGGCACGTCGGTCTGCTCGCCCCAGATCTGCGGGCTGGCCGGCGGCAGGTCGCAATACCAGTCGTAGAAGCTCAGGCATGCGCCGCCCAGCAGGCTGAGGTAACGCGCGCCGGCGGCGTAGCTGACCATGGACATGGCGGGAATCGGCGAAAAGCCGATCACGCGGTCGGGACCGAATTTCTTGATGGTAAGCGCATTGGCGGCGGCAATGATTTCGGTGGCGGTGTCCCAATCGGCGCGAACAAAGCCGCCCAGGCCGCGGACTGACTTGTAGCGCTTGGCGCGCACGGGGTCCTGGCTGATCCATTCCCAGGCGGCAATGGGGTCCATCGTCTTGCGGGCTTCGCGCCACATCTGCATCAGGCGGCCGCGGATCATCGGGTACTTCACACGCTGTGCCGAATACACGTACCAGCTGTACGAGGCGCCACGCGGACAGCCGCGCGGTTCGTGGTTGGGCAGGTCGGGCCGCGTGCGCGGGTAGTCGGTCTGCTGCGTTTCCCAGGTGATCAGTCCGTTCTTGACGTACACCTTCCACGAGCACGAGCCCGTGCAGTTCACGCCGTGGGTAGACCGCACCACCTTGTCGTGCTGCCAACGGGCGCGGTAGGCGTTTTCCCACTTGCGGTCTTCATTGACCGTTTCGCCGTGACCATCGGCAAAGGTGGATTTGACCCGGGACATGAACTTCAACCGGTCCAGGAAGTGACTCATTGTGTTTCTCCAAGAGCGCCGCGTCGGCGGCGCGTACTGCAATCGTTGCGCTGGTTTCACTGTAGGTCGGGGTCCGTCCCCCGACCATTCGCCAGAGGGCCAGGCCGGGCGCGGCAAAGTGACTAGTCACCCGCCGCGCGCTTTGTTCAGCAAGGCACCGGCGCGTTCCTGCGCGCATAGAACCACCACGTAATCACCATGCACGTGGCGTAAAAACCGATGAAGCAAAACAGAGCCGCCTGCACGCTGCCCGTCATTTCCAGCGACGTGCCGAAACTGCGCGGGATGAAAAAGCCGCCGTAGGCGCCGATGGCCCCGGAAAAGCCCAACACCGCCGCCGATTCCTTGGCCGCTTCGCCCAGCGCACGCTTGTGCGCGTCGGAGCCTTTGCCCGCAGCCGCCTGGGTGCGTTCGCGCAGGAAGATCACGGGAATCATCCGAAACGTCGAGCCGTTGCCCACGCCCGTCAGCGCGAACAGCACAATGAACATCGCGAGGAAACCGTTGAAGTTGCCGCCCTGGCCGGCCCCGGGCAGGAACAGCATCACGCCCAGCACCGCCGCAATCATTCCGGCGAAGGTGACCAGCGTGACGCGCGCGCCGCCCAGCTTGTCCGACACCCAGCCGCCCACGGGCCGCGTCAACGAGCCCACCAGCGGCCCCAGGAACGCGTACGCCATGGGGTTGACGTCGGGGAACAGCGTCTTGGTCAGCATGGCGAAGCCCGCCGAAAACCCGATGAAGGAGCCGAACGTGCCCACGTACAGCCAGCACATCAACCAGTTGTGCTTGCGCTTGAAGATCACCGCCTGGTCCGCGAACGACGCACGCGCGTCGGCGATGTCGTTCATGCCGAACCACGCCGCGATGGCCGCAATGGCGATCGGTACCACCCAGATGAAACCGGCGTTTTGCAGCCACAGGTTCTGCGACGCGCCATTGACCGTGATGTCCTGCGGCGCGCCGCCGGCCGCGCCGAAGACGCCCACCGAAATCACCACGGGCACGACAAACTGCGCCAGCGACACGCCCAGGTTCCCGATGCCGGCGTTAAGCCCCGTCGCCAGGCCCTTCTTTTCCTTCGGGAAAAAAAAGCTGATGTTGGCCATGCTGGAACTGAAGTTGCCGCCGCCCAGCCCGCACAGCAGCGCCAGGATCAGCAGCGTTGGGAACGACGTGGTGGGGTCGCGCAGCGCAAAACCCATGCCCAACGCGGGCACCAGCAAGGACGCCGTCGAGATCGCCGTCCACTTGCGTCCGCCGAACACGGGCACCAGGAACGAATAGAAGATGCGCAAGGTGGCGCCCGACAGCGCGGGCAGCGCCGTCAGCCAGAACAGCTGGTTCTTGGACAGCATGAAACCGGCGCGGTCCAGGTTGACGACGACCACGCTCCACAGCATCCAGATGCTGAACGCCAGCATCAGCGCGGGAATCGAGATCCAAAGATTGCGGTTGGCGACGCGGGCGCCGGTCTGCTTCCAGAAGCCGGGGTTCTCCGGCTCCCAACGCGTCAGGACTTGTGTGAACATAGGAGCCTCTATTTGGAGGAAATGGGTTGCGGGGTCGTAAGCGACGCCCGCCCCAGCGCCGCGCTTTCAGGGCGGAAGCTGAAGTGCATGAAGATCAGCGACACGCAGACGGTGCCGTACAGCAGCATGAAGGCGCTGGACCGTACGCCGGTCAGGTCCAGCAGCACGCCGAACAGGATGGGCAACACGAAGCCGCCCATGCCGCCCGCCAGGCCCACGATGCCGGACACCGCGCCGATGTTTTCGCCGAACTCGTCCGAGATGAACTTGAAGACCGACGCCTTGCCGATGGCCATGGCGATGCCGACCACGAACAGCAGCACAGTGAAGGAGACCGGGCCCAACGCAATGCCGAACTGCCGGGGGCCGCCGGTGGTCATCACGGTGAACTGGGTTTGCGGGTAGCTCAGCAGGAAGAACGCCACCCAGCACACCCACATCACCCACCACGTGGTCTTGTAGGCGCCGTAGCGGTCCGAGATCCACCCGCCCATGGCGCGCAAGACGCCGCCGGGCAACGAGAAGCAGGCGGCCAGCAGCGCGGCCAGCTTCATGTCGAAGCCGTATTCGCCGATGTAGTACTTGGTCATCCACAGCGCCAACGCCACATAGCCGCCGAACACCACCGAGTAGTACTGGCAGTAGCGCCAGACGCGCGGGTCGCGCAGCATGGCAAATTGTGCCGACAGCGTGGCGCGCTGGGTCACCCGGTGCGACGGGTCCGATGCCGAGAACATCCAGAACAGCACCGCCGTGACCAGCAGCGCCACCGCGTACACCTGGGGCACGATGACCCAGGCGCCGCCGGCCGCCGCGATCAACGCGGGCGCCACGAACTTGGTGATGGCCGACCCGGAGTTGCCCGCGCCGAACACGCCCATGGCCAGGCCCTGCTTGTTGCGCGGAAACCAGCGCGCCACATACGGCGTGCCGACCGAGAACGAGCCGCCCGTCAGGCCCACGAACAAGGCCAGCACCAGAAATTGCCAGTACTCGGTGGCGTAGGACAGCAGCCAGATCGGCACCACCGCCAACAGCATCAGGATGAAGAACACGGGCCGGCCGCCGTAGCGGTCGGTCCAGATGCCAAGCGGCACGCGCACCAGCGAACCGGTCAATACCGGCATGGCGGCCAACAGGCCGAATTGCGTTTCGGACAAGCCCAGTTGCGCCTTGATGGGTATGCCCAGCACCGCGAAGATCATCCATACCGCAAAGCAGATGGTGAAGGCGAACGTGCTTGAAATCAGGACCCGCATCGGCCTGCCGGACGGGGATGTTGCTGCTGTCATGGTTACTCTCGCTTTACTCACGAAGACATGGCGCTAGCCTAGGCACGCGCCGCGCCGGCGACCATTCGCCGGCCGACCATTCGGGCCACGCCGATGTGCCTAGTCACCCGGTTTCCGTGCCCGCGTTTGCGCTGGATCAAGCGTTGGCCTATGCCCGGCGCAGGCCCAGGCTTAATATGTATTGCGAATACACCTTCACCAATACACCTTCAAAAAGGCGCAGACCGCCATGCCCTCGTTGCTGACCATCGATGAACCCGCCACGCCACCCCGCCGGCCTCGCCCGCAATGGCGCGCCTTCACCGAAATGGGCTTCCGGCCGCTGTATCTGGCCGGCTGCCTGTGGGCGTTGGTATCGGTGTGGTTGTGGGTGCATGCGCCGGGTCGCATCACCGGGCTGATGGCCGGCGTGTTCTGGCATGCGCACGAAATGCTGTGGGGGTTTGTCGCCACGATTGCCGTGGGCTTTCTGCTGACGGCCGGCGCCAACTGGACGGGCAAGAACCCCTTGCGCGGCAACGCGCTGGCGCTCTTGTGCCTGTTATGGGTGGTGGCGCGGGTGGGCTACCTGACGCCGGGCAGGCCCGCGTACGTGATCGCCGTCGTGGCGGACCTGGGGTTTTTCGTGTGGGGCGCCGCCGCCCTGGGCCGCGCCGTGTGGGTCACGCGCAACCAGCGCAACGCGGGCGTGCCGGTCTTGATGCTGGGCTTGGCCGCCACCAACGCGCTGTATTTATGGGCCGCTGCGCAAGGCGACTATCTGGCGGTGATGCGCTACTTCAATGCCGGCCTGCTTTGCATGGCCGTGCTGACGCTGCTGATTGCGCGTCGCGTGATTCCGTTCTTTGCCAAGCGTGCCGTGACGGGCCTGGACATACCCGCCCAGACCCGCAGCGGTCATTGGCAATTGGGCACGGGCGTGGCGGCCATTGCCGGTTTGCTTGCGGGGCAGCCGCGTCTGGCCGCCGCGGCCTTGACGGCCACGGGCTTGATCGCGCTATGGCAATGGGTGTCATGGAAGCCGTGGGCCGTGCGGCGCGTGCCGCTGCTGTGGATCTTGTATGCCGGCTATGTCGGCCTGGGCGCCGGGCTGCTGGTGGGCGCGGCGCAATTGGCGGGCGTGGTCGTCCGGCTGGCGTGGCCCGCGCACGTGATCGGCGTGGCGGGGTATGCGGTGCTGATCGTGGGCATGGTGACCCGCACGGCACTAGGCCACCTGGGGCGGCCCTTGCAAACCGATCGCTGCATGGTGGCCAGTTTCGTGCTGGTGATCGTGGCGGCGCTGTTGCGGCTGGCAGCCCTGTGGCCCAGCGTGGCCGCCACCGGTCTGCTGCATGCCGCCACCAGCGCCTGGGTACTGGCGATGGCTCTGTACCTGTGGCGCTTTTTCCCGCTGATGATCCGCCCACGCGCCGACGCCGCCAAGCCGGCGGCGCCGATGATGCGCGTGATGCCGGTCGCCCGGCCGCGCGTCTGAGTGGGGCGGCCCGCCACGCCTGCCCGCCGGCCTGTTTAGCAGGCCGGTATAGCCGTCTCGTTTAGCCGCGCCCTTCCCGGCGCTCGATCGCCTCGACTTCGCGGCGCATAGCCTTCAGCCACGCCTTCAGCAACGCCTGATCCGAGAACTGCATCACCTCGTGTTCCAGTTCGCCGATGTACTCCTGGATGTCGACGATGTCGTCATCCAGTTCTTCCAGCACCGTCTCGGGGTCGAACGAGGCGAACGGGTCCAGGTCGTAGCGCAGCTTGAAGCCTTCTTCGGCGTAGCTGGCCTGATGCAGCACTTCGTCCAGTTGCGCTTGCAAGGTGGCGTTGGCTTGCGGCAGGCCGCCGTCGGGCACATCGGCCAGCGGCGTCAAATCCGGCGTGCCCAGCTTGCGCCGCGCCGCTTCTTCGTCCTGCATCGCCTGCCACGCCACCGCGTTCGGCGTGGTGTTGCGCAAGGCAGCGCGGGCCAGGGCCAGCAGGTCTTCGGCTTCGTCGTCTTCGAACTGGTCCTGGATGATGCGCAGCAGTTGCGTCGGCGTAAAGGTCGACAGATCGGTGTCGGGGTCCAGCTCCAGCGCCTCGATCAGTTCCGCCTTGGCGTCTTCGGATTCGTCAGCGGCGGCCTCGTCGTAGTCCAGGCCACTGTGCTTCTTGTAAAGGGTCTTGAGCTTGTCGGCATCGCAACCGGCCGGCAGTTCGCCCTTGGCGTCCAGCAGCAGCAATTCCGCCGAAAACTCGGTCACCAGCTCAGACACGAATTCGCGTTCGGCCTTGGACAGCCCCATGTTCTTGTGCGCGTGGTCAAAGCACAGCACGAGCTTCATGCGCAGTTCGTGCAGCTTCTTTTCCAGCGGCGCCAGGCCTTCCGTGTACTTGCGCTGGTATTCGGCCTCGACCGCCTGCCATTGATCCAGGCGGCCGCGTTCCGTTTCCAGGCGTGCCTGTAGCCGCTCGAATAACTGACGCGGGGTTTCCAGTGAATGTTGGCCCATGACCTGCTCCTTGCAAACCGGGTAATGAAAGTAGCCGCCACTCTAAACGATTCGGGCAAACCCCTCTTGGGTTTTTCAGTTAATAACGCTAATCATTATTATTAATATAGAATCTCGGCTGTCCGGCACACCCTGCCCGCAACCTCTTCGCCACGTCTTCGCCACGTCAGCGCAACATCTCTCAGCACAA
>NZ_LBHW02000035.1:0-66713 GCF_001005835.2 Achromobacter sp. LC458 | reverse complement strand
CCCTAGCCCGCTCGCCGGCGGCGTCAGATGTGTAAAAGAGACCGCCACACTGCCGCGCCACAGGTGTGGCGCCGCGCCACGCCGGATTGGTGCGCGCCCCCCTCCCCGCCACGGGGCCGGCTCGCTCGTCATAAGCTGGCACGACATTTGCATGAAGAAGCTCAGGCAGCCACCGGCCGGTACAGGCCGGGACCGCTCGCGGGCGTACGCGTCCGCCCCCCAACCACGCCCGCCATGGGCAAGGAGACAAGCTATGCAGACCGCCCCCGCCGACGCCGCTTTGGACGCCGTGCTTGCCCGTCTGAACACCGCGCTGGGAAACAAGGACATGGCCGCCATCGCCGACCTGTTCCAGGAAGAGTGCTATTGGCGCGACCTGGTGCTGTTCAGCTGGAACCTGCGCACGTTCGAAGGCCATGCGCAGATCCGCGACATGCTCACGCAACAACTGTCGCAAGTCGAACCGGTGCGCTTCACGCGCGACGATCGTGAAGCGACAAGCGACGACGACGACCTCTTGCAGGGCTGGCTGCACATCGATACGAACCTGGCGCGCGGCTACGGCCACATCCGCGTGAAGGACGGCAAGATCTGGACGCTGCTGACCACCATGTCCGAGCTCAAGGGCCACGAGGAACCCAGCGGCACGCGCCGCCCCCTGGGCGCCGAACACGGCAGCCGCCGCGAACGCCAGACCTGGCTGGAAAAGCGCGAGCAGGAAGCCGCGGAACTCGGCTACAAGACGCAGCCCTACGTGCTGATCATCGGCGGCGGGCAAGGCGGCATTGCGCTGGGCGCGCGGCTGCGTCAACTGAACGTGCCAACCATCATCATCGAAAAGAACGAGCGCGCGGGCGACAGCTGGAGAAAGCGGTACAAGTCGCTGTGCCTGCACGACCCGGTCTGGTACGACCACCTGCCCTACATCCCCTTTCCGGAAAACTGGCCCGTGTTCGCGCCCAAGGACAAGGTCGGCGACTGGCTGGAGATGTACACGAAGGTGATGGAGCTTAACTACTGGACGTCCAGCGTCTGCGAATCGGCGCGCTATGACGAGGCGAAGAAAGAATGGGAAGTCACCGTGCTGCGCGACGGCAAGCCGGTCGTGCTGCGGCCAAAGCAGCTGGTGCTGGCCACCGGCATGTCGGGCAAGCCGAACGTGCCGCGCTTTCCCGGGCAGGACGAGTTCCAGGGCGAACAGCAGCATTCTTCGCAACATCCCGGGCCGGACGCCTATCGCGGCAAGAATGTGGTGGTGATCGGCGCCAACAATTCGGCGCACGACATCTGCGCGGCGCTGTGGGAAGGCGGCGCCAACGTGACGATGGTGCAGCGCTCGTCCACGCACATCGTGCGGTCGGACACCTTGATGGACATCGGGCTGGGCGGGCTGTATTCCGAAAAAGCGCTGGCCAGCGGCATGACCACGCGCAAGGCCGACCTGACGTTTGCGTCCCTGCCCTACAAGATCATGGCGCAGTTCCAGATCCCGCTTTACAACCAGATGCGCGAACGCGATGCCGAGTTCTACAGCAAGCTGGAGAAGGCCGGCTTCATGCTGGACTGGGGTGACGACGGCTCGGGCCTCTTCATGAAATACCTGCGGCGCGGCTCCGGTTATTACATCGACGTGGGCGCTTGCGACCTGATCATCGACGGCAGCGTGAAGCTGCAATCCAATACCGACGTCAGCCACCTGGCGCGCGATGCCGTCGTGTTGAAGAACGGCGTGACCTTGCCCGCGGACCTGGTCGTGTATGCCACCGGCTACGGCTCCATGAACGGCTGGGCCGCCGACCTGATCAGCCCGGAAGTTGCCGACAAGGTAGGCAAGTGCTGGGGCCTGGGATCGGACACCACCAAGGACCCCGGCCCGTGGGAAGGCGAACAGCGCAACATGTGGAAGCCGACTCAGCAGGAAGGGCTGTGGTTCCATGGCGGCAACCTGCATCAGTCGCGGCACTATTCGCAGTATCTGTCGCTGCAATTGAAGGCGCGCCACGTGGGCTTGCCGGTGCGGGTGTACGGCGTGCAGGCGGTGCACCACAAGCGCTAGCCTGGCGCGATGTGCCTGTCGCAAGCGGCCCCCGGCCGCTTGCACCCCCTTTACCCCGGCTTGCGCCCCGCCCCACTGCGGGGTAAATTGTTGACAATTCAGCGTCCACACAACGCTTTATCCCGATATTCACCCCGCAATTCGGACATATTGTTGACACTATGAGCAAAGTGCTGACGCTGCCAGGCGCGGCGCCCGGGGACGGCGAGACGCTGTCGGGTCACATCTTCAAGAAGATCCAGGCGGCCATCGTCAAGGGCGAGATCGCCCCGGGCAGCAAGATTTCCGAACCCGAACTTGCGCGTATCCATGGCGTCAGCCGTGGGCCGCTGCGTGAAGCGCTGCATCGTCTGGAAGGCCAGAAGCTGCTGGTGCGCGTGCCGCATGCGGGCGCGCGGGTGGTCTCCTTGTCGCAGCAGGAATTGTCCGAGCTTTATGAGATTCGCGAATCGCTGGAAGGCACCGCATGCCGGCTGGCCGCCGAGCGCATGCCGCCGTCTGAAATCGCCGAGCTGCGCGAGGTACTGCACGCCCACGAACGCGATGCCGCTTTTCAAGCCGGCGTGGGTTACTACCAGCAGGAAGGCGATTACGATTTCCACTACCGCATCGTCAAGGGCAGCGGCAACCAGATGCTGTTTCGCATGCTGTGCGACGAGCTCTACCAACTGGCGCGCATGTACCGCATCCAGTATTCGACCACGCCCAACCGCCCCCGGCAGGCCTATGCCGAACACCACCGCATTCTTGACGCCATCGCAGACCGCGACGGCGAGCTGGCTGAAATCCTGATGCGCCGCCATATCCGCGCGTCACGTATCAACATCGAACAACAGATCGCGCAAAGCACGCTGACGCGCACGGAGGCATGATGAACCACTCGTACCGCAAGACCCTGCCCGGCACCCGCCTGGATTATTTCGATGCGCGCGCCGCCGTTGAAGCCATTGCGCCCGGCGCCTACGCTGGCCTGCCGTACACGTCGCGCGTGCTGGCCGAAAACCTGGTGCGCCGCTGTGACCCGGCGATGTTGACGGATGCGCTCAAGCAACTGATCGAGCGTCGCCGCGACTTGGACTTTCCGTGGTTTCCCGCGCGTGTGGTGTGCCATGACATCCTGGGCCAGACCGCGCTGGTGGACCTGGCGGGCCTGCGCGACGCCATCGCTGAAAAAGGCGGCGACCCGGCCAAGGTCAACCCGGTGGTGCCGGTGCAGTTGATCGTGGACCACTCGCTGGCGGTAGAATTCGACGGCACCGACCCCGACGCCTTTGCCCGCAACCGCGCGGTGGAAGACCGCCGCAACGAAGACCGCTTCCATTTCATCGACTGGACCAAGCAGGCCTTTCGCAACATCGAAGTGGTGCCGCCGGGCAACGGCATCATGCACCAGATCAACCTGGAACGGATGTCGCCCGTGATCTACACACAGGACGGCGTGGCGTTCCCGGACACGCTGGTGGGCACCGACAGCCACACGCCGCACGTGGACGCGTTGGGCGTGATCGCCATCGGCGTGGGCGGGCTGGAAGCCGAAAACGTGATGCTGGGCCGCGCCTCGTGGATGCGCCTGCCGGACATCATCGGCGTGGAACTTACCGGCCGCGCGCAGCCGGGCATTACCGCTACCGACGTGGTGCTGACGCTGACCGAGTTCCTGCGCAAAGAAAAAGTGGTGGGCGCATATCTGGAGTTCTTCGGCGAAGGCGCCGCCAGCCTGACCTTGGGCGACCGCGCCACCATCTCGAACATGGCTCCTGAATACGGCGCCACCGCCGCCATGTTCTCGATCGATCAGCAGACCATCGACTACCTGCGCCTGACCGGCCGCGAAGACGAACAGATTGCGCTGGTGGAAACCTACGCCAAGACGGCGGGCCTGTGGTCCGACAGCCTGGCGACCGCCGAATACGAACGCGTGCTGCGCTTTGACCTGTCGACGGTCGTGCGCACGCTGGCCGGCCCGTCCAATCCGCACCGCCGCCTGCCCGTCTCGGACTTGGCCGAACGTGGTATTTCCGGCGTGGTCGAAAACGCACCGGGCTTGATGCCCGACGGCGCGGTCATCATTGCCGCCATCACCAGCTGCACCAACACCAGCAACCCGCGCAACGTGATTGCCGCCGGCCTGTTGGCACGCAATGCGCGCCGCGCCGGCCTTGCCCGCAAGCCGTGGGTGAAGAGCTCGCTGGCGCCCGGCTCCAAGGCGGTACAGCTGTACCTGGAGGAAGCCGGGCTGTTGCCGGATCTGGAAGCGCTGGGCTTCGGCGTCGTCGCCTTCGCCTGTACCACGTGCAACGGCATGTCGGGCGCGTTGGATCCGGTCATCCAGCAAGAAATCATCGACCGCGATCTGTATTCCACGGCCGTGCTGTCCGGCAACCGCAACTTCGACGGCCGCATCCATCCGTACGCCAAGCAAGCGTTCCTGGCGTCGCCTCCGCTGGTGGTGGCCTACGCGATTGCCGGCACCATCCGCTTTGATATCGAACGCGATGTGCTGGGCGTGGATGGCAACGGCAAGGAGATTCGCCTGAAAGACATCTGGCCCAGCGACGAAGAGATCGACGCCATGGTCAAGACGGCGGTCAAGCCCGAGCAGTTCCGCAAGGTGTACGCGCCGATGTTCGGCATTCAGGAAGACCGTAAAGCGGGCGTCAGCCCCTTGTACGATTGGCGCCCGCAAAGTACCTACATTCGCCGTCCGCCGTACTGGGAAGGCGCGCTGGCTGGCGAGCGCACGCTGCGCGGCATGCTGCCGCTGGCGGTGCTGGGCGACAACATCACCACCGACCACCTGTCGCCGTCCAACGCCATCCTGATGGACAGCGCGGCCGGCGAATACCTGCACAAGATGGGCCTGCCCGAAGAGGACTTCAACTCTTACGCCACCCATCGCGGCGACCACCTGACCGCGCAGCGCGCCACCTTCGCCAATCCCAAGCTCTTTAACGAGATGGTGACCAACGAAGACGGCACGGTGAAGCAGGGATCGCTGGCGCGCGTAGAGCCCGAAGGCCGCGAGATGCGCATGTGGGAAGCCATCGAAACGTACATGCATCGCAAGCAGCCGCTGATCATCGTGGCGGGTGCCGATTACGGCCAGGGCTCGTCGCGCGACTGGGCGGCAAAGGGCGTGCGGCTGGCGGGTGTGGAAGCCATCGTGGCCGAAGGCTTTGAACGCATCCACCGCACCAACCTGATCGGCATGGGCGTCTTGCCGCTGGAATTCAAGCCGGGCGTGAACCGCAAGACCTTGGCGCTGGACGGCACCGAAAGCTATGACGTGATCGGCGAACGCCAGCCGCGCGCGGACCTGACGCTGGTGATCCATCGCCGCGATGGCCAGACCGTGCAGGTGCCGGTGACGTGCCGTCTGGACACGGCGGAAGAAGTGTCCATCTACGAAGCCGGCGGCGTGCTGCAACGCTTTGCGCAGGACTTCCTGGAAGCCGAATCCGTTGCGGGCGACACCAAGAAGGCCGGCTAAACCGGGCTGCGCACCGCCGCCCTGACCCTCACAGACACCAGGACATCCCCATGGCTCATGCTCCTCAGACCAAAGTTACCGCCACCTACATGCGCGGTGGCACCAGCAAAGGCGTGTTCTTCAAGCTTGACGACCTGCCCGAATCCGCGCGCGTGCCCGGCCCGGCGCGCGACGCGTTGCTGCTACGCGTGATCGGCAGCCCCGACCCCTACGGCAAGCAGATCGACGGCATGGGTGCGGCCACCTCCAGCACCAGCAAGACCGTCATCGTCGGCAAAAGCACGCAGCCGGATCACGACGTGGACTACCTGTTCGGCCAGGTCTCCATTGACCAGCCGTTCGTGGACTGGAGCGGCAACTGCGGCAACCTGTCGGCGGCCGTCGGCCCCTTCGCCATCACCAACGGCCTGGTCGACCCGGCGCGCGTGCCGGACAACGGCGTGGCGGTTGTCCGCATCTGGCAGGCCAACATCAAGAAAACCATCATCGCTCACGTGCCCATGACGGACGGCGCGGTGCAGGAGACCGGCGACTTCGAACTGGACGGCGTGACCTTTCCCGCCGCCGAACTGCGCCTGGAATTCATGGACCCGGCCGAAGACGGCGACGGCGGCTCGATGTTCCCCACGGGCAATCTGGTGGACGACCTGGAGGTGCCGGGCGTGGGCACGTTCAAGGCCACGATGATCAATTCCGGCATCCCGACCATCTTCCTGGAAGCGGCTGCGCTGGGCTACACCGGCACGGAATTGCAAGACGACATCAACAGCGACGCCGCCGCGCTGGCCCGCTTCGAGACCATTCGCGCGCATGGGGCGCTGCGCATGGGCCTGATCGAAAAACTGGAAGAGGCCGCCAGCCGCCAGCACACGCCGAAGGTCGCTTTCGTGGCGCCGCCCAAGGCCTACGTGTCATCCAGCGGCAAGCAGATTGGCGCGAGCGATATCGACGTGCTGGTGCGCGCGCTGTCCATGGGCAAGCTGCACCACGCGATGATGGGCACGGCATCCGTCGCCATCGCCACCGCCGCGGCGGTCCCCGGCACGCTGGTCAACCTGGCCGCCGGCGGCACCGAACGCGACAACGTCAACTTCGGCCACCCCTCCGGCACGCTGCGCGTAGGCGCACAAGCGCAGTTGGTTGACGGCGAATGGAAGGTCACCAAGGCCATCATGAGTCGCAGCGCGCGCGTGCTGATGGAAGGCCGCGTGCACGTGCCGCGAATCGGGTTCTAAGGCGGGGCGGCGCAATCAGGCAGGCGCGGGCTTCGCGCCTGGGCCTGGGTCCAGCACTTTCAACACCGCCGCCCCCGTCGCCAGCACCTGCCCGGCGACGCTTAATTCCCCCCGCATGAACACCAGGCTGGACGTGGCGCGCAGAACGTCTCCGCGCACCTCCAGGAACTGGCCCACGCGTGCCGCCGCCAGGAAGTGCGTGTCCAGTTGCACCGTGACGCACGCGCGGCGGTCCAGGGCTTGCCAGGCGATGGCGCTTAAGCCGTGGTCCAGCAGCGCGGTCAACAAGCCGCCGTGTACGACGCCTGCCGGGTTCAGGTGGTTCTCGGTGGCCAAGAGTCCGTAGGCCCACGCCTGCCCTTCCTTGCGCACCCACAAGGGGCCGATCAGTCCGGCGAAGCCGGGTAGTGATTTGCGGTGCCAGCCATCGGCGGCAAGGGATTCGGGATTGGCGGGGTGCGACATGGCGTCAGCTCCGTGTGGACAGCAGTTGCGACAGCGTGTGCGCTTCCGCTTGCAATTCCTTGGCCAGCGCGTGAGCGCGGGCGTCGTCCAGTTGTTCGGCCAGGCCCGCGGCCACCAGGGAATGCGTCATGCGCTTGTGGCTGTCGAGCACGGGCACGGCGATGACGACGACGCCGTTGATGTAGTGGTTGCGATCCAGGCTGTAGCCCTCGCGCCGCACCGCGTCGATGTCGGCTTTCCACTCCGCATAGGCGGGCGCCTGATCCCAGCGCAACGCCTTGAATCGGCGTTCCAGTTCTTTGTCCGAGAGGTCTGAAAACGCGGCCACCAAACGGCCCGTTGCGCTGATCAGCGCGGGGAAGCGGCTGCCCACGTCCACGTGCAGACGGAAGGGCGCGGTCGAGCGCGACAGCGCCAGCACCACCATGTGTTCGCTGCCCGCCACTTCGACGCCGATGGCCGTGACGTTCGCGCTGCTGGACAGCTTGTCCAGCACCGGCTGCACCAACGCCGGGAAGGGGCTGCTTTCGATCACGCTGCGCGCCAGGGTCAACATGCCCACGCCCAGGCTGTAGCGCTTGGTGCCGGTGTCGACCTTCACCAAGCCTTCTTCCACCAGCACTCGAAGTATGTGCAGGCAGGTGCTGGTGACCATGCCCAGCTCCTGCGAGATGGCCTTCAAGGTCATGGCCTCGCCGCCACGGCCCAGCAATCGCAAGATGGCGATTGACCGCGTTACCGCCGGCACGGGGCGCACGCGCGGCCCCGCCACGGCGGTGGATTCCTGGGAACTGGCTTCACTCATCGGGCTCTCCGGTTTTTATTGCGGCAAGCATACCTTGCGCGGGACAAAACGCGTCCCCTAAATGCCGTCGATAATTGTATATATACAATTGATAAACGTCATTGACAATTTAAAAGCCGGCGCGCATAGTCGCTTCAACGGCTTGCCAGACCCACACAGGTACGACGACATGACGATGCTGACGCAGACCACCTCATACGCCGACGCGCACGCGCTTTGCACTTCCGAGAAGCTTTGGGAGTTGTTCGATGGCAACCGCGACCGCATGAACATTGCGCACGAATGCATCGACCGGCACGCGCACAAGGACCAGCCCGCGATCATCCTGGTGCGTGCAACCGGCGCTGATGAAACCTTCAGCTTCCAACAGATCGCCCAGGCGTCCTCGCGCTTTGCGCACTACCTGGCCGATCAGGGCATTGGCGCCGGCGACCGCGTGGCCGTCATGCTGGAACCGTCGCTGGCGTTCTATGTGGCCATGTTCGGCGCCATGAAGCGCGGCGCGATCGCGGTGCCGCTGTTCACCCTGTTTGGGCCGGACGGCATCCGGCTGCGCGTGCAGGATTGCCAGCCGCGCATGCTGGTCACCAACGCCGACAAGGCGCCGATGGTGCCGGCCGCCGACGACATGCGCGTGGTGATTGCGGACGACGCATTCCTGGCATCGCTGGACCGCTTCCCCGCGCAATACGACTGCAACACGCACGCCGATGACCTGGCCATTTTCCAGTACACATCGGGCACCACCCGCGAACTGCCCGACGCCGTGCGCCACACGCATCGCGCGCTGGTCACGTTGATGCTGGCCGCGCTGTACGGCACCGGCGTGCGCCCCGGCGACCGCTACATGTGCCCGTCATCGCCGGCGTGGGGGCATGGCCTATGGCACGGCACGCTCGCGCCCCTGGCGATGGGCGTGACCATCGGCGCCTATGCCGGCAAGTTCAACGCCGAACGCCTGCTGCAAGCCTTGCAGGACCACGCGTTCAACAACATCTCGGCGGCCGCCACGCATTACCGGATGATGCGCAACTCTGGCGCGGCGGGCCAATATCGCTACCAGATAGACAAGGTGTCTTTTACCGGCGAACCCATCGACAGCGAGACCTCTGCCTTTGTCCTGGCAACCTTTAGACGCCCGGTGTGCAGCATGTACGGCACGACGGAAATCGGCGTGTGCCTGGTGAACTACCCAGGCGCGCCAGACTTCACCGTCAAGGCGGGATCGCTAGGCAAGCCCGTGCCCGGCCTGCGCGTCCAGGTGCAGGATGCCAACGGCGCGCCCTGCCCGCCCGGCGTGACGGGCGAACTGAAACTGTGGCGACGCGACGCCTGGGTAGCCACCAAGGACTTGGGCCGCGTCGACGAAGACGGCTATTTCTGGCATGGCGGCCGCGCCGACGACGTCATCATTTCCGCCGGGTGGACGATGAGCGCCGTTGAAATCGAAGACGCCATCCTGAAACACCGCGACGTCACCGAAGCCGCCGCCATCGGCGTGCCCGACGCGCTGCGCGGCCAGGTCGTCAAGGCGTTCGTGGTGTCGGCCCGACCGGGTGACGACGTCTTCGTGGAAGAAATCCAGAACACCGTGCGCAGCCAATTGGCGCAACACGAATATCCGCGTCAGGTGGTGTTTGTGCCTGAGCTGCCCAAGACCCCGGCCGGGAAAATTCATCGCCGCAAACTGCGCGAACAGGAACTTGCAGCGCCCTCCGCGAACATCAACGCCGCCACATCCCCTGACACCCCCACCGACGCCTCCACCAACACCCCCACCAGCAAAACACCCGCCGCGCCCGCCGCGCACGTATGACCCATCCCCAGGAGACATCATGCTGACCGAAACCAAACCGCAAGTGCAGCCCCAAGCCCAGGCCCCCACGAAGACCGAACGCAGCTTCCCGAAGATCACCGAGCGCGGCCTGGACGAACTGCGCGCGCGGATCGGCGTGAAGATCGGCGCCACCGCCGAACCGTGGTGCTACGAAGCCACGCGCGACAACATCCGCCACTACGCGCATGGCATCGGCGATGACAACCCGTTGTGGTCGGACCCCGACTACGCCGCCAAGACGCAGCATGGCGGCATCATCGCCTTGCCCAGCTTTTTGTTTTCCACCAGCCGCATCGTGTCGGGCTACGTGGGTGGCCTGCCCGGCGTGCACGCCATGTGGTCAGGGGCCGACTGGACCTGGCACAAGACCGTCAAGCGCAACGACGTGATCTCGACCGAAGCACACCTTAAAGACCTGGTTGAACACCAGACGCGCTTTGCCGGCCGCGCCGTGCAACAGATCTATCACGTGGATTTTTTCAACCAGGACGGCGACAAGGTGGCCGAGGCCGACAGCTGGTGCTTTCGCACCGAACGCGACCACGCCCGCGAACAAGGCAGCAAGTACAAGGAAGTGCGTGCTCGCGAACCGCGCCGCTACAGCCCTGAAGAAATCAAGGAAGCCTACAAGCTGTACGCGCAGGAAGAAGTGCGCGGCGCCACGCCCCGTTACTGGGAAGACGTGAAGGAAGGCGAAGAACTGCCCGTGATGTTCAAGGGCCCCATGACGGTGACCGGCTTCATTGCCTACGCGCAAGGCTGGGGCGGCCTGTACATCCGCGCCAACAAGCTGGCCTGGCAACTGATTGACGCGCATCCGGGCGTGGGCATCACCAACCGCTTCGGCATTCCCGACGTGCCGGAACGCGTGCACTGGGAAGAAGAATTCGCGCTGGAAGTGGGCGCGCCGGGCGCCTACGACTACGGTCCCGAACGCAATTCGTGGTTGACGCATCACCTGACGAACTGGATGGGCGATGACGGCTTCCTGCGCAAGTCCACGTGCAAGATTCGCCGCCACAACCCCGAAGGCGACATGCTGTTCTTCAAGGGCCGCGTCAAGCGCAAGTACGTGGAAGACGGCCGGCACCTGGTGGAAATCGAACAGGAAGCGCGCAACCAGGACGATGAGTTGTCCGTGCTGGGCTCGGGCGTGGTTGAATTGCCCACCCGTGCGTAAGCCGTATCGCGCACATGGCCCTCATGACTGCATGATGCATGGGCGGCGCGGGCGCAGCGCGCGCCCCGCTGCCTGATTTCCGACGGCTGACCGGCCGCCGCTGCTTGCCATGATCGCGCGCGGGTTTGCCGCCCGCGCGTCCGACATGACCAAACCGAGGTCAATGATGTCTGGTTCATCGGAGCATGCTGCACACGCCCCCCCCGCCCGCGCCGCTGGCGCGCTGGAAGGCATTCGGGTCATCGATCTATCCAGGGTGCTGGCCGGGCCGCTCTGCACGCAGATGTTGTCCGACCAGGGCGCTAGCGTCATCAAGGTCGAGCCGCCAGGCGGGGACGAAACCCGAGCGCTAGGCCCGCCCGTCAACGCGGACGGCGACGCGGCCTACTTCACCGCCGTCAACCGGGGCAAGCGCGCCATTGGCCTGGACTTGTCCTTGCCCGGCGGTCGCGACGTCCTGCTGCGCCTGCTGCAAGAGGCCGATGTGCTGGTCGAGAATTTCTTGCCCGGCACCATGGCCAAGTGGGGCCTGGATTACGAAACAGATTTGAAGCCGCGCTTTCCCCAGCTGATCTATTGCGCCATTTCAGGCTTTGGCGAAGACGGCCCGCTGGGCGGCATGCCCGGCTACGACGCCATCCTGCAAGCCATGTGCGGCTTGATGAGCGTGAACGGTGACGCGGCCGGCGGCCCGACGCGCATCGGCATCCCCATCGTCGACCACCTGACCGGCTACACCGCGCAGTCGGGCATCTTGCTGGCGCTGTACCACCGCGCACGCACGGGCCAGGGCCAGCGCGTGGACGTGACCTTGTTCGACACCGCGTTAAGCCTGCTGGTGCCGCACGCGGCCAACTGGATGCACACGGGCCAGACGCCCGCGTTGATGGGCAGCGCGCATCCGAATATCGCGCCATACGACCGGTTTGCATGCCGCGACGGCGAGATTTTTTTGGGTGTGGTCAACGACCGCCAGTTCCGCAAATTCTGCGATTACGCCGGGTTGGGCGCCTTGCTGGAAGACGCGCGCTTTGCCACCAACCGCCAGCGGCTGGAACACCGCGACGCCTTGCGCGCCGCCATCGAGCAAGCGCTGGCCCACCGCACGCGTGCCGATCTCTGCCACGACCTGATGCGGCTGGGCGTGCCGGCCGGCCCCATCAACAGCGTGCCCGAAGCGTTTGAACAGGCGCACGCGGTGCATCGCGGCATGCGCGTGTCGCGCGACGGCTATCAAGGCATTGGTCCGGCCACGCGCTTGTCCGAAGCGCCCACGCGCATCGGCCGCCCCCCGCCCGGCTTTGGGCAACACACTGATGAAGTCTTGCGGCAGGCGGGGTATGACGACACGCACATCGCCGGGTTGCGCGCAGACGGCGTCTTGCCGCTCGGGCCCGCGCGCAAGCGATAGCAGGCAGCAACAGCAACGACGGCAGCAGCAGCAGCAGCAGCACCGCGGCAACGGCAGCAGCCGCGTCCGCGGCATCACGACCCTATAAAAAAATCCAGGAGACCACCATGAAACCCTTACGCATGATCGCCGCGCTGGCGGCATCCGTTCTGTTCACACAGCCGGTGTCGGCCGCGGACAGCTATCCCTCAAAGCCGGTGCGCATCATCGTGCCCTACCAGGCGGGACAGGGCACCGACGTGGCCGCCCGGTATCTAGGCGAGTATCTGGCACGCAGCATGGGCCAGCCGTTCATTGTCGAAAACCGGCCGGGCGCGGGCGGCAACATCGGCGCGTCCGAAGCGGCTCGCGCCGCCCCCGACGGCTACACCTTGCTGATGGGGACCAACGGCACGCACGTGCTGAATCAGTACATCTATGCGTCCACCAATTTCGACCCCGCGAAAGACTTCGCGCCCATCATGCTGGTCAGCTCGTTTCCGATGGTGTTGCTGACCGCGCCCGGCTCGCCCTACAACAGCTTGTCCGACCTGCAAGACGCCGCGAAGTCCAAGGCCGACAGCGTCAATGTCGGCATGCCCAGCACCACGGCGCGGCTGGTGTTCGAATTGCTCAAGCAACAAGGCGTGGCCAGCATCCGGGGCATTCCGTACAAGGGTTCGGCAACCGCCACCACGGACCTGATGGGCGGCCAGGTGCAGTTGGGTATCGACACCGTCAGCGCCGCGCGCTCGTTCATTACCAGCGGCAAGCTGCGCGCGTTGGCCGTCACGTCGCTGAAGGAATCCGCGTTGTTGCCGGGCGTAAAGCCGGTGTCGGCGCAGGGCCTGCCCGACTTCCAGGTGATTGCGTGGAACGGCTTGTACGCCCCCAAGGGCACGCCGCCCGCCGTGGTGCAGAAGTTGAACGCGGAACTTGCCAAGGCGTTGGCGCAGCCCGAGGTGCGCCAACGCCTGCTGGAACTTGGCCACGAGCCCGGCGGCGGCACGCCCGCTGAACTGGAAGCCTTTGCGCGTAGCGAACGGCTGAAGTGGCAACCGCTGATCATCCAGGCCGGACTGAAAGCGGAATAGCCTCTCACCGCATTTGCTTTGCACCCAACGCCCGGGCCTCGCTCCCGGGCGTTTTGCATGGGGCTCGCATCCAGGGTTAACCCCAGCAGAATAAATACCTATAACCTCAGAGAATATAACTATCGCTAGCCCACCCGTCAGCCAATGCGCTGGCCCACCCGCTAGAAAAACCCAAACCAGAACAACCCTCCGGGAGACAAAACATGGCGCTGCCCACCCTCAAGCATTTCATCAACGGCCAGTACGCCGAATCCACGGGCTCTGAATACTTCGACCTGATCAGCCCGGTCACCGCCCAGCCTATCGCACGCTCTCCCAACGCCAACGCCGCCGACGTCGATGCCGCCTACGCCGCCGCCAGCGCGGCCTTCAAGATCTGGGGCCGCAGCACGCCGTCCGCGCGCCAGCAGGCGTTATTGAAATTGGCCGACGCCGTCCAGGCCAACAGCGACCGCCTGGTCGAGGCCCAAAGCCGCAACACCGGCCAGCTCAAGCACTTGATCGCCTCTGAAGAAGTCGCTGTCTGCGTCGATCAGATCCGTTTCTTTGCCGGCGCCGCGCGCTTTCTGGAGGGCAAGGCCACGGGCGAATACATGGAAGGTTTGACGTCCAGCATCCGCCGCGAACCGCTGGGCGTGGTGGGCCAGGTCACCCCCTGGAACTATCCCCTGATGATGGCCGTCTGGAAGATCGCGCCGGCACTGGCAGCAGGTAACACGGTAGTGCTCAAGCCCAGCGACACCACGCCCGAAAGCACCTTGCTGCTGGCCGAACTGGCCGCGCCGTTCTTCCCCGCCGGCGCGTTCAACGTGGTGCTGGGCAATGCCGCCACGGGCGCCAAGGTGGTGTCGCACAAGACCCCCGCGCTGGTGTCCATCACCGGTTCGGTGCGAGCCGGCCTGCAAGTGGCCGCGTCCGCCGCCGCCAACCTGACCCGCGCACATCTGGAGCTGGGCGGCAAGGCGCCGGTCGTCGTCTTTGAAGACACCGACCTGGACCGCGCCGCGCAACACATCGCACTGACGGGCTTCTTCAATGCGGGGCAGGATTGCACCGCCGCCACCCGCGTCATCGTGGCTGAATCCGTGCACGACGCGTTCGTCACCAAGCTGGTGGCCGCGGCTATCGACACCCGCTTTGGCGACCCCGACGATCAGGACGCGCTGTACGGTCCGCTGAACAATGCCGCGCAGCTGGAACGCGTGCAGGGCTTCATCACCCGCCTGCCTGCCCACGCCCGCATTGAAACCGGCGGCCGCCAGGCCGCGCGCGCCGGGTACTACTTCGAACCCACCGTCATCACCGGCCTGCAACAGCAGGACGAAGCCATCCAGACCGAAGTCTTCGGCCCCGTCATTACGGTGCAGAAGTTTGCTGGCGAAGAACAGGCCATCGCCATGGCCAACGACGTGGAATACGGCCTGGCCGCCAGCGTCTGGACACGCGATCACGGCCGTGCGCAGCGCCTGTCGCGCGAGCTGGACTTCGGCACGGTATGGATCAACACGCACATTCCGCTGACCGCCGAAGCCCCGCACGGCGGCTTCAAGCGGTCGGGCTATGGCAAGGACTTGTCCGCCTATGGCTTCGAGGAATACACGCGCGTCAAGCACGTGATGAGCGCGCACGACTGACCGGGGAAACATCATGAGCACCCAACACACGCCCACCACCCAAGCCGATGCGCTGCGCGAACGCGTTGCCCGCGCGCACCATGAATTGTTCACGCTGCGCGACACCGGCGCGCTGGAACGCTATTTCTCGCCGCGCTTCATCGAGCATTCCCCCTTGGTCAAAAACGGGCTGGACGGCCTGTTCATGCTGGTCCAGGAACATCCCGACCTGAAGCACGAGGCCCATCGCGTGCTGGTGGACGGCGACCTGGTCGCCATCCACGGCCGCTACACCGGCCTGGGCGAACAGCCGCTGGTCGGCTTTGACATCTATCGCGTGGCCGACAACCGCATCGTCGAACATTGGGACGGCCTGGTGCCCGAAGCGCCGCCCAACGCCAGTGGCCGCACCCAGCTGGACGGCCCGACGCAACCGCGCGCCGACCAGGACGTCGATGAAAACCGAGCGCTGGTGCTGGGCTTTTTCACGCGCGCCCTGATCGAAGGCGACTATCAAGCGTTCATCGACAACTGCAACGGCGAAGCCTTCCACCAGCACAGCCCGGACATTGCCGACGGCACGGCAGCCGTCATCGGCTTTCTGAACCAGCTGCGCGAATCCGGCCAGGGCCTGCAATACAGCCGCATCCATCGCTGCGTGGCCGAAGGCGACTTCGTGCTGACGCATTCCGAGGGCAGCATCGCCGACCAGCGCCACGCCTACTTTGAACTGTGGCGCGTGCAAGACGGCAAGGTCGTCGAACTCTGGGATGCCATCGCACCCGTGCCCGACGACAGCCAGGCGCTGCATCGCCACGGCATCTTCTAGCGCCGTGGCATGATGCACGTTTTCCATTCGCGCCGGAGCCCCCCATGACCGCCCACGCCATCGTCTACGCACCGATCGGCCAAGGCACGCGCTCGGAGCAGGTCGTCGAACGCCTCAGCAATGCGATCGTCGCCGGCCTGCTGCATCCCGACGAGCAGCTGCCCAACGAGAACGAGTTGTCGCGCCTGATGGGGGTGTCGCCCGTAACCGTGCGCGAGGCCCTGAACACCTTGCGCGCGCGCCAGCTGATCGACACCCGGCGCGGGCGCAATGGGGGCAGCTTCGTGTGCCCCGTGCCGGCGCAGATGATGCACGACCGCCATCCGCTGCGCCTGGCCACGCCGGGCGATCTGGCCGACCTGGGCGAGCTGCATTGCGCCGTGATCGGCCACAGCGCCAAGCTGGCCGCGCAGCGTTCAACGGCTGACGATCACCGGCGCCTGGCGCAAGAGATCGACCAGTTCGAAGCGGCTAAGGCGGCGCAGGCGCGCGCGCAGTCGGACATGCGTTGCCTGCTGCTGCTGGCCACGCACGCGCAGTCGGCGCGGCTGGCCAACCAAGAGCTTGAAATCCAGGCGGAATGGGCGCCGCTGGTTGCCGCGCTGTATCCGCACGGGTCAGTGCACGCCGAGATGGTGGCGGCATATCGCCGGCTGCAAGCGGCGCTGCAAGCGGGCGACGATCTTGCCGGCAGCGCGCTTGCCCTGGACATGATCAGCACGCAGACGGACCACCTGCTTGAACACAAACTGCGGTTGGACGCCACGGCGCCGCCGCCACAACAGACCTAGGGCCGCTGAACGCCGGCGGCAACCTTGGCTACAGGAGACGGCAGATGAACGAAGACGCGCATATCGACCGGGCCCACGGCATTCTGGACTGCGTCGTGAACGACGCCCGGAACACCGCCGCCGCGCTGGCCGAGGCCGCCGCGCAGATTCTGTCGGGCCAGACCCCGACGCCCGGTAGCGGCCTGCGGCTGTCGGCGGACCATCGCCGCGCGCTGCAAACCCACATCCAGGTGGCGCTGCAACTGAACCCCTGGTGCAACGGCGCGGGCTTCGCCAGCTTTGAAGCGCATGCCGACACCGATGACGGTTACTGGACGCTGGAATGGTGGCAGCAAGAGGGGCGCTCCCTGCAACACGTGCCCCTGGAACGCAATCAGGAAACCCGGCGGCGGCTGGATTTTCGCGCGTTCGCCTGGTTCGACCAGCCCGCGCGCCGCCATCTTCCCGTTATCGAAGGCCCCTACGTGGACTACATCTGCAACGGCGCCTACACCATCACCGCCGCGCACCCCGTGCTGGTCCGCCAGGCGTTCGCCGGCGTGGCCGCCGTGGATGTTCTGGTCTCTACGCTGGACCGCATGCTGCTGCCCGCGTTGCGGCGCATCGGCAAGCCCGCGTTGGTGCTGAACGCGGATTCGCGCGTGGTCATGTCCACCGCCCACCGCATTCGCACCGGCAGCCTGTGGCAGCCGCAACACGGTGACCGCCTTATCGGCGCCCCCGGCGCGCTACGCCTGGCGGTGCTGCCCGCCCCGCCATCACACGCGGCGGGCGGCCACGCCGGCCAGCCCAGCCTGCCCGGACTGGCGCACAGCCCCGGCAGCTGAGGGGTCCGACGCGCCGGCACGACGCCCGCCCGCGCCCACGCCCCTTCCCTTAATTCTTTGCAATCCCTTGGCGCCCCCGCGCGCCGATGACGCCGCCCGCGCTCACGCCCGGCGCGGATGGCGCACATCTTTACAAACCAGGAGCCCCCCCATGAAGTGGTATCTGCAAGCCCTCAAACACTACGCCGTCTTCCAAGGCCGCGCACGGCGTCGCGAATATTGGTACTTCGTGCTGTTCCAGCTGATGGCCGTGTTGGCGATCTCGGCGGTGGAACGCGCGCTGGCCATCGCCAACCCTGAAATCCTGTTTGGCTGGTACACGGCGGGCTTTCTGCTGCTGACGCTGCTGCCCGCGCTGGCCGTCACCATCCGCCGCCTGCACGACACGGGCCGCAGCGGCTGGTGGGGCTTGCTGCATGCCGTGCCCGTCATCGGCACGCTGCTGTTGCAGCCCTTCATGCTGCCCGCCGGCGCCCCCGGCCGCAACCGCTTCGGCCCGGCCCCCACGGCCTGAGCCCTTTTCCGATTCCAGGAACATCGACATGACATTGAATCGACGCGAATTCATCCTCAAGACAGCGGCGGCCACAACGACGGCCACCGCCGTCGGCGCACTGGGCTTGTGGCCCGCGACCTCGCACGCCTTGACCACCGCCTACGCCAGTGTGCCACCCCGCGACACCATGCTGCCGCCCGCCCAATTGCTGCACGATGCACAGCCGATACCCACCCGGCTGGGCATTGATCCGCGCATCTGGAACTGGCGGCGCGACGCCAAACCCACCGACCCCATGCCCGCCAACTACTACGAAGCCTCGCTGTCCGAGTGGCCCGCCTTCGGCCCGCTGCCGGGCGATGTGGACTGCGAAGTGGTCGTCATCGGAGGCGGCCTGCTGGGCGCGTCCACCGCCTTGCACCTGGCCGAAGCCGGCGTCGATGTGGTGCTGATCGAAAAAGACCATATCGGTTCGGGCGCATCGGGCCGTAACGGCGGCCAGATGACGCCGGGCCTGGCGCGCTGGGAAGCGGGCACGATGCTGGACAACCTGCCGTTGGACGACGCGCGGCGGCTGTGGCGCTTTGCCTCGGTCGAAGCCATGGAAACGGTGGACGGCCTGCGCGAGCGCTACGGCTTCGATTGCGACCGCAAGCGCGGCCACGTCACGGCGGCGGTGCATGCGGGCCATATGGGCGCGCTGGTTGAAAATGCCGACGCGCGTCGGCGGCTGGGCGACGACGCCGTCAAGATCATCGGCAGGCACGAACTGAAAGAACAGTACGTGAAGTCCGACATCTATTTCGGCGCGGCCATCGACAGCGGCGGCGGCCAGGTGCAGCCCTTGGCGCTGCTGCGAGGTCTGATCCACGCCTTCGTCAAACTGGGCGGCCGCGTCTACGACAACACCGCCGCGCAAGCCATCGACGAATCGCCGGGCAATACGCGCGTGACCACGGCGCAAGGCGCCATCAAGGCACGCCGCGCCGTGGTGCTGGCCGTGCACAGCGCCACCTTCCAGTTCATGCCGGGTAGCTCAACCACCGTGCCGTTCTTCACCTACGTGGCCGTTACCCCGCCGCTGGGCGATACGCTGAACGCGCTGATCCCGTCCGGCCTGCCCATCTACGACACGCAGCTGCAAATCGACTACTACCGGCCGGTGCGCAACAACCGCCTGCTGTTCGGAGGCCAGG
This sequence comes from Achromobacter sp. LC458, assembly GCF_001005835.2. Lineage (NCBI taxonomy): Bacteria > Pseudomonadati > Pseudomonadota > Betaproteobacteria > Burkholderiales > Alcaligenaceae > Achromobacter > Achromobacter sp. LC458. The sequence goes on along the minus strand of NZ_LBHW02000035.1, from coordinate 47,409 downwards.
GCACCGGTAACTCGTGGTCGCCGCGCGACGTCAACAACTACCTGCTGGATCGCATCAAGACCGTGTTCCCGCAATTGGAAAACCCGGCGCTGGAATATTCCTGGAGCGGCATCAGCGACCTGACGCTGAACGGCGCGACCGACAGCCGCAAGAGCGCGGGCGATGTGCCCGTGTACATGGTGCACGGCTGGAGCGGCCACGGCGTGGCGCAAACGGTGCGCATCGGCCGCGCCATCAGCGATGACGTCACCGGCCGCAACACCGACTACGCCATGCTGACGCGCTTTGACCATGCGGGCATCCCGCTGGGACGCCACTTGTCGCCCGTGGCCATCCCGCTGATCAAGGGTGCGCTGGGAGTGATGGGCATCCTGAACCCGGCCGACATGGTGTCGTTCTAGCCGCGCGTCCTGATGCCTGCCGATCAGGCTCCGGTCAGGGCGGGAGACCGCGCGCGGTCGGGGCCCTTGATGGCTACGGCTACCGCCACCCACAGCAGCACCACGGCCAGCGCATAGGTCCACCGCATGCCCGCCGCCAACGCGGCGGGCGACGCGAACCGCAGGTCGACACTGCCGGCGCCCCACGCAAACACGGCGCCCATCAACGACCCGCCCGTAATGAACCCCAGGTTGCGCGACAAGTTCAAGACGCCCGACACCGCCCCGCGCTGATCCGCCTGCGCGCTGCCCATGACGGCGCTGCTGTTGGCGGCCTGAAACAGCGCATAGCCGCTGGTGATCACGGCCAGCGGCGCCACGTACCCTGCAATGCCAAAGGCGGCCGGCACCCACGGCAGCACCGCCGCGCCGGCGGTCATCGCCACCAAACCGGCCAGCATCACGCGTTGCGCGCCAAACCGATCCACCGCCCGCCCGGCCGGCACCCCCACCAGCGCCGCGACGACAGGGCCGCACGACATCACCAGGCCTACCCCCGCGGTGTCCAGGCCCAACGCGCCGCCCAGGTAGAACGGCCCCACGACCAGCGTCGTCATCATCACGGTAGACACCAACCCATTCGTCGCCACGCCCGCGCTTAACGCGGGTTGGCGAAACAGCGACAGTTGGACAAGCGGGGACACGGCCCGGGCTTGACGCCACACGAACGCCCCGCCGGCCACGGCCGCCGCAGCAAGCAGCGCGGCATTGGCGGCCCCGAAGCCGCCGCCGGCGGTCATCGCCAATGCGTAGGCGGCGATGCCGCACGCCAACAGCGCCGAGCCGGGCACATCGAAGCGTGCTCTTGAAGGCACGGCTTGCAGCGAGTGCATCGGGCCGCCTTGCACGCCGTCTCTGGGCAAATGAACCCACGCCAGCCCGAATGCCAACACGCCCAGCGGCACGTTGATCAGAAAAATCCAAGGCCAGCCAAACGCCCCGATCAACAGCCCGCCCAACGTCGGCCCCAAGGCGGTACCGATGGCCGACATCGTCCCCATCAGCCCCATGACGCTACCCGTCTTCTCTTTGGCCACGGACGCGCTGGCGAACGCCATGGTCAGCGCCATCATGATCGCCGCACCCAGGCCCTGCACCGCGCGCGCCGCAATCAATCCACCCAAGCCGAGCGACGCGCCGCAGGCCAGCGACCCCACGGTGAACAGCCCGATTCCCGCCAACATCAACCGCCGCCGTCCCAGCAGATCTCCCAGCCGCCCCACGCTGACAATCAGCGTGGTGATGGCCAGCAGGTAGGCCAGCACAATCCACTGCACGTCCTGAAAGCGCGCATCCAACGCCACTGACAGCGTCGGCAAGGCCACGTTGGCAATGCTGGCGCCCAGCGCGGGCAGCAACATACATAAGGACAGGCACGCCAACAGCCGGGGGGCAGGTCGGGGCGGCACGGGGACTGCGGGAGGAGTGGTGGGCATGATCGGGCCTGCAAGAAAGGCGGGACGCCAACACGGCGCCCTTTCGCACATCCTAGGCGTGCGCCACACCAAGCGGAAGACGCAGCAGATGCACTGAATACCTGCACGGGACGCCATGCCAAAACCCCCGCAGCACCCGGCGGCATGCTACGTTTGCCGCATGGCCCATCCCGATCTGAATCTGCTTATCACGCTGGACGTGCTGCTGGACGAAGGCAGCGTGGCGCGCGCGGCGCGGCGCCTGCGCCTGAGCCCGTCCGCCATGAGCCGCGCCCTGGCGCGGCTACGCGACACCACCGGCGACCCGCTGCTGGTGCGTGCCGGACGCGGGCTGGTGCCCACGCCGCGCGCCCTGGAACTGCGCGGCCGGGTTCATGGGCTGGTGCAGGAGGTGGAAGCGGTGCTGCGTCCCGCCGCGCAGCCTGACCTGGCGCGGCTGACGCGCACTTTCACGCTGCGCGCAAGCGACGGTTTCGTCGAGAATTTCGGGGCGCGCCTGCTCGCGCGTACCGCCCATGAAGCCCCCGGCGTGCGGCTGCGCTTTGTACAGAAAACCGACAAGGACAGCGCCCCACTGCGCGAAGGCAACGTCGACCTGGAAACCGGCGTGGTCGGCGACGCGGCCAGCCCCGAACTGCGCACACGCGCCTTGTTTCAAGATCGATTCGTTGGCGTAGTGCGCAAGGGCCATCCGCTGGCAGCCAGCAAGATCACACTGGCCCGCTATGCCAAGGCGCGCCACATTCAGATATCCCGGCGCAACCGGGACAGCGGGCCGGTGGACGCCGCATTGGCCACCGCAGGGCGGGAACGCAGCATCGCCACCAGCGCGAGCGGCTTTTCGGCCGCGCTGGCGCTGGCGCGCGGGTCAGACCTGATCGCAACGGTACCCGAGCGGCACACGGGCAGCCTGCGCGGCGGCATGCACACTTTCGCGCTGCCCTTCACGATGCCACCCTTCACCGTGTCCATGCTGTGGCATCCGCGCATGGACGCGGACGCCGCTCACCGCTGGCTGCGGAGCTGCCTGCTGGACGCCGTCCAGCACGACACCGCGGGATAGCGCGCCTACTTGCCCGCGCTGGCCGCCAGCGCGTCAAACGCCTTGTCCAAGCTGGCTAACGACTGGTTGATGTGATCGCGGCGGTCCTTGATCCATTTTCCTTGCGCCGCCAGCTGTTCGCGCGCGGCCTTCACCATGCGTTCCATTTCCGCCGGCTGCGGGCCGCCAATGGTCGCGCGGTTTTTCACAATGGCCACGGGGTCCAGCGTGGCGCGGAACTCGGCTTCGCTCATGGGCAGCTCGTTGCCGTATTTGGAATCCTTCATCGCGTCGGCGTAAATGCGGCGCGCCTGGTCATACGGAAAGTCCAAGGGCTTGATGTTGTTGGCCTTGGCGTAGCTGACCACTTCGGACGCAAAGTGATGGCCGTCGCGGAACGGCAGCTTGTACTTGCGCATCAGCACATCGGCCAATTCCTGCGACGCCGTCCAGTCGCTGTTCAACTCTTCCAGCGCGCGGTCGGGGCTGATGACCATGGCGCGCAGCACGCGGTCCCAGCGCTTCAGCGCCGAAATGCCGCTATCGACCATCGCTGAATTCTGCTTCACGTCTTTCGGGTCGCTCATGCCGGGCGTGATGTTGTGCGTCTGGATCACGGGGCCCATCGCCAGCGTGATGGCGGTGGACGCATCGCTGCGCGTGTCGTTCAGCAACCCGGGGTTGCGCTTTTGCGGCATGGCGCTGGACACGTAGGTGTTGCCGCCGCCCTCTTCCAGCAGGATCCAAGGCCGCGACTGCGCGTACTGCGTCATGACGTCTTCAACAAAATTACCGGTACGCAGCGCGATGCTGGTCACAATCGACGCCACTTCCACCGGCTGGTCCATCGACGAAATCTGCGAGGCGTCGTACGCGTTGTCCACCAGCGCTTCAAAGCCCAGGTATTGCGCCATGCGCTTGCGGTCCAGCGGCCAGCTGGTGCCGTTCAGCACCGTGGTGCCCATCGGCGACCGGTCGATGCGGGCATAGGCCTCGCGTATGCGCTGCGCATCGCGCGCCAGCCCGGCCGCCTGGCCAAGCAGGTAGTGCCCATAGCTGTTGGGCTGCGCGGCCACGCCATTGGTGTAGTTCGGCACGACGGTGCCGGCATGCTTGGCCGCCAGCTCCACCAGCGTGGTCGATGTCTTGTTCAACTGGTCCGCCAGGTCCAGCAGCTTGTCACGCAGGATGGCGCTGCGGTAGGTGGCGTGCATGTCCTGGCTGGAGCGGCCGGCGTGCAGCAAGGTGATGTCTTCGCCGGCCGCCTTGATCAGCAGCGGTTCGAACGTGATGACGGTAGCGGGACGCTTGGCGCCCGGCTGGTTGCCGTCGTGGATGACCTTGGCCACGCCTGCCGCCAGGCGCGGCGCCATGGCCTTGTCCAACAAGCCTTCATCGGTGTTGATGACGGTGGTGGCCTTGTTGATCTCTCCCAACCAGAAGAAGGGGTCGCGCGGCGTCGGGGCGGCGGCGGCAGGGGCGGACGCCGTGGCAGGCGCGGCGCCACCGGCGGCCGGGGCTGCTTGCGCCAGCGCGGCCTGCGCGCACACTGAAAGGACCAGGGCGGCGCCCAGGGTGGGAAGACTCTGTCTCATGGCGTTCTCGTTATGGGGTGGGCCGGTCAGTTTATGGAAAACCCCGGCGCTGGAAAACCCGCGATTTCACGGATAGGCGCGGCGGCCCCAAAAAAAATGCCCCTGCCATGGATCAGGCAGGGGCATGGCAGGCGCAGGCGCAGGCGGCATCATTGCGCCGCCCGCGCCGCTCCATCAGACGGCAGGGTCCAGACGCACCTGCACGCTGTCGGCGTTATAGATCGCCGTGGCCTTGAAGCCCTTGACGGTCACGCCGTCGAACGTGCCGTGTACCTTGCCCGCGCGCAGCACCGTCAGCGTCGTACCCGCCTGCGGCGTGTAGCCCGGGCGGAAGTCGACGTTCAATTGCCCGGCCAAGGCCGCATCGGCCGTCACCGCGATCTGGCCGGCGTCAGCGTCGCCGATCCAGGTTTGCAGCGTGCCCGCCGACGTCTGCGTGTAGGGGCCTTGCACCTGCACGGCCTCGGTGGCGTTGATGGCCAGCGCGCCGCCCCCTACGTAGACCGCGCCTTGGCCCAAGGCCTGGGCGGCGTCGGCGCGCAAAACGCCCCCCGCCACCTGCGTGCCGCCCGTGTAGGTGTTGGCGCCCGCCAGCCCCAACGTTCCGGTGCCGCTCTTGGTGAGCTTGCCCGCGCCGCCGATATCGTTGCGCCACACGTCCAGCGCATGGAAGCCGCCTCGGCTGGCCGTCATGGTGACGTCCACGTCGCCGTTGAACGCGCCGTAGCCGTCGCCGGCCGCAAACAGGTTCAGCCGGCCGAAGCCCTCGGCGTCGTCAATGACGGGATAGCCCGACGGCAAGGCCGTGGTCTTGAGCACCACGCGGCGTTGCTCGGCGCTCAGGTAAGGCAAGCGCGTCTCCAGCATGACTTCCGCGCCCTTGGGCACGACGGCCGGCTTGCCGGTGTCGCCAATCTGCGTAAAGCTGAATGTCAGGCGACGACGGTACTCGGCCTTGTTGGCCGCATGATCCGCGAAGCGGTCCTGGCTGACGTCCTGAGAGTGGGCGAACGCCAGGAACTGCTCGGGCGTGCTGGCGCCCACCGCGGCCATCAGCGTCTGGTGCGCCTGCGCATAAGCGACCGACCGCGTGCCTTCGCTGGCGGCATAGATGTTGCCCAGCGCGGACGCCTGGCCCAACACGCGCCCGCTGATCACATCCAGCGGCGAATGCATGCCGGCAATGATGCGGCTTTCGCCCAGCTCCAGGCCGCGCGCCAGCAGTTCGTGGAAGCGTTCCGGCACCAGGTAGGCCATGCCGATTGCATTGCGCACGGACTCGGCGGTATGGCCGCTGGGGTAGCCGCCGTCGGTGGGCGCGGACGTGCTCTTGGCCGGTTCCAGCGCCGGCACGACCTGCACGTTGGCGCTCCAGCGCCACGGGCGCGCGTACTTGTAGAAGCGCTTGCTGGGTTCGGTGGACGCATTGCCGCCCATGCTGTTCACAAAGTCGATGACATCGCCGAAGGCCGGGTTGGCCGCGCCGCCCACCCCCGTGTTGTTGCCGGTGTCGTCGTACTTGACGGTGGTGGCATCGGGCGCCACGTCGTTGATGCTGGTGGTCTGCTGCGCCGCCGTGCGCCATGCCGCCGTCAGCGGCCCCAGGCCATCCGTCACGCTGTAGTTCTTGCCACGACGATCGTCCAGGTAGGCCGCCTTGGCCTGCTCGGGCGTGCGCTTGGCGGTGGTGCGCACCACAAAGTCGATGTTCTCGTCGTGCACGGCTTTGTTCTTCACGCGGCCATCGGTGGCGTCGCCCGGTATGCCCGTCCAGTCCGACGCGATGATGCCCGGGAAGCCGTCGGCGCCGGCGGCGGTGACGCCCGCGTCCACCAGGCGCGTGCGCGGTTCCCAGATGTCCAGGAAGCCGCTCAGCACGCGCACCCCGGCATTGGATTCCAACGTGGCGTAACGCGGATCGCCGCGCTGGTTCGTGGCGGCAAAATCCACGAACGCGGGCGCATCCGGAACGGGTGCGGTATCGACGCGACCCAGGCCGGCAGGCGGTGCCGGCACCACGTAGGCAACGTCGTCATTCTGTTGCGGGGCGTCGGTGTCGTTATCGTCGTCGCCGCCGCAGGCGGACAGGGCCAGGATAACGGCCAGGGACGTGGCGCGCAGGGCATAGGCGGGAAGCCCCCTGCGCAAGGGTCGTGCTTGAATCATGAGCGTTCAGCCAACGGTTTGCAGAACGCCGCATGGTAGGTAGCTATTGTTTACGCGCGATGACAGGCGGCGCGGCGCTTGTCATCGCGTGCAGCGGTGCGCCGGTGTAGGCTTGCCTGCACGGCGCGCCGTCAGCCCGGGTCTGCCGGGGCCATGCCCGAGATATACGGATCAAAAAAACTGGCCGCGCTCATGCCGGGTATGTATTGATCCGAGATATACGCGCGGCACCGCTGCATGAACGCCTGCGTCAGCCGCGACGGCTTCATGGGCTTGTAGGTGGCCAGCCCAAGCAGCATCGGACGGTGCTCGCCGGCCAGGCGCAGGCGTACCAGGCGCTTGCCGTCCAGCGATTGCGTCGACCTGGGGCGCACGTTGAACAGCGCATACCCGATGCCGTTGGCCACCATCGACCGCACCACGTCTTCAGACCGCGAGCGCGCCACGATATTGGGTTCCAGCCCCGACTTGGAAAACAGCGACAGGAAATATTCGCGGCTCATGGGCAGGTCCAGCAAGACCATGGGCAGTTGCGCCAGCTCGTCCAGCGTGACCGCAATTTGCTGCGCCAAGGGATGCAATTCGCTGACCAGCACGTGCGGGGGCATGTGGGCCAGCGTTTCAAAGCTGATCTCTTCGCCCAGTTGCAGGTCATACGTGAGAGCCACGTCGACGTCCAACGTATGCAGCTTGTTGATGAGCTCTTGCTGGTCGCCCTCTGCCATATGCAGTTCGACTTTCTCGAACGCGCGTGAAAAACCGAAGATGACTTCGGGCGCGATCATGGCCGCCAGCGGCTGAAAACAGCCCACGCGCAGCACGCCCTGCATCATGTCGTTCGAATTGGAGGCAATCTCGTACAGCTTGGTCGCGCGTTCCAGCAGGTCTTCGCATTCCTGCATGACCTGCATGCCCAACGGCGTCAGCGCCAGGCCCTTGGACGGATGCCGCACGAACAGCTGCACGCCCAGTTCGGTCTCGATGTGGGCGATGGCCGCCGAAATGGATGGCGGTGAAATATGGATCTGGGCCGACGCCGCCGCGATACTGCCGTGCTTGGCAGTCGCCACGAGGTATTCCATCTGGCGCAAGGAAATGCGATTGAGCATGGTCCAACTTGAGCAAACAAAGAATGTTGCACAGTATCCGGTCTACCCGTGGCGGCGGGCAACAGTTTCCTCGGTGGGCCATGGCAGCCGGGATGGCCGCCGCCGGTTCACAGGTCCCCGGGCACGCCGAAGCTGGGCGCGTCGCGCGGGTCACGTGCGCGGGTGACGTAAGCGGCAACCTGGGGCTGGTAGATCTTCCAGGCGTCGTACAGGGCCTGCACCGGGTCGGATTCCACCCAGTCCAGTCGCAAGTCGACGATGGGCCAGTCCAGATCCTGATAGACCAGCACGCCGGCGGAATGCACAGGCCCCGCTTCGCCGCCGGCGGCCTGGCCGGCCAGCAAGGCCTGCATCAATCGCTCGGCCAGCTCGCCCTGCGCTTGCTCGAAGGCGGCGAGCATGGCGTGCGGCACGTCGGTGCTGGCCAGCATATTGCCCGCGCAGGCGGCATGTTCGCCCGCTGCGCTGGCCAGGACGCCCAGGGCGCTGGCGCCGGTGTAGATGGCAGGCGGATGCGAGGCGTCGATAGCCATCAATTGGCGATACGCAATAAAGGGACGCGCCTGCATATCTTCAAGCGCCTGTTGCGGGCTGCGCCCCGCCGCCATCCGGTCCAGGGTCAGCGGCCCCAGGGCGGGGTCGGTGATGTTCTGGCTGACGGCGGCGCCCACGCCCGCGCGAGCCCGAATGCAGCGCGACGCCACGGCCGGCGAAGACGAGGAAACGGCCGCGCCGAACTGGCCGGTAGCAGGGCAACGGGCAATGATGGAAAAGGTCATGTCGATGAGTTCGGGTCGATGAGGTCAGGTCGATGAGGTCGGGTCGAGGAAGTCATAGCGTAGGGATGGCGTCGATGCCGTGGCGTCGACACCGTCGCGGCTGCCTGCCCGGTATCCATCAATCCGGGATAACGGCGGTGGCGTCGATCTCGACCAGCCATTCCGGCCGGGCCAAGGCCGACACCACAATGCCGGTGGACACCGGGTAAACCCCCTTCAGCCAGCGTCCCACCACGCGGTAGACGGCCTCGCGATAGCGCGGGTCGATCAGGTAAATCGTGATCTTGCAGATGTCTTGAAGCTCGCCGCCCGCTTCCTTGAGCAGCATGGCGATGTTCGCCATGGCCTGCTCGGCCTGGCCGGCGGCGTCGCCAATGCTCACGCTTTCAGAGGTGTCCAGGTTCTGGCCGATCTGTCCCCGCAGGAACACGGTGCTGCCCCGGGCCACCACGGCCTGGCACAGGTCGTTATCCAGGTTCTGCTCCGGGTACGTGACCTTGGTATTGAAGGTGCGAATGCGCGTGTGTTTCATGGCGGCAAGAAGGATGAAGGAGGCTGGTATCGGGAACGTGGCGCCGCAAGCGTGCGGCGCGTTGCATGGCATCCATGGTCAGACTCGGGCCGCCCCGACGCCTATTTGTTTTTTCCTTTGCCCTCTCTCGGAATTTCCGACTTGGCCCCTGCCATGCCCTCTTCCATCATCTGGCTTCCAGTCGGAAGCGCTCGGCGGAACCAACACAGACAAGGGGAATTCAATGATTCGCAAACTTACGGTAGCCGGGCTTCTTGCCAGCGCGCTGGTCGCCAACGTGGCCGTGGCCGAGGACGCGCTGGTGGTCAGCACCTGGGGCGGCAGCTTCCGCGACCTGATCGACGAGAACATCGGCAAGGAATTCACGCGCCAGACGGGCGTGCCGGTCAAATACATTACCGGCGGCACGATCGACCGCTTGAACAAGGCCAAGCTGACCAAGACGCCCGAAAGCGACGTCACGTTCACCACGTCGCACATCGGCTGGCTGTATGTGGACAGCGGCCTGTTCGAAAAGCTGGACACCGCCAAGCTGCCCAACTACGCCAACCTGGTGGACCGCGCCAAGGTCAGCCCCTTTCACGTGGGCAGCTGGGCCTATGTGTACACGATCGGCTATCGGCCTGACCTGACCCCCAAGGACATCAAGTTCGACAGCTGGAACGACCTGTGGAACCCCGCGCTAAAGGGCAAGCTGTCGGCGCCGGATTTCGACCCCAGCCACATCATCGACGTGTCGGCCATGCTGTCCGGCGGTGACGCCAAGACCTGGGAAAAAGGCCAGGACAAGCTGCGCGCGCTGAAGCCCAACTTCAAGGCGTTCTACACCAACGACGCCAACAGCCAGCAGCTGATCGCCACCGGTGAAACTCCCGTGCAGATCCTGCTGTCAATGAATGCTTACTACATGATCGGCCAGGGTGTTCCCATCAAGGTCGTCATGCCCAAGGAAGGCGCGGTGCTGGGCATCGACACCATGGGCATCATGAAGGGCAGCGCCAAGGCGGACCTGGCCTACAAGTTCATGAACATCGCGCTGTCGCCCGAGGTGCAGTCCAAGATCGTGGCCTACAAGAAGGCCAGCCCGGTCGTCACCAACGCCAAGGTATCGGCCGAGGACGCGGCGCTGCCCGGCGTCTTCACCACCAAGGAACAGTGGGACAAGCAGGCCATCGTCATCGACGACAAGCTGCGCGCCGAGAAGACGGCGCAATGGCGCAAGTGGTTCACCGAAAACATCATGAACTGAAACGCGCGCCGTCGCGCCGCCCGTGTCCCGGCCACGCCTGTGTCGGGACACGGGCATTTCCACACCGCATCCCCGCACTTGGAAGTGACCACGACCTATGAATACGCGTTCCAGTTTGCGAGGCTGGTTGATCTCGCCCGCCGGCCTTGTGGCGGTTTGCATCTGTGTGTCGATGGCGGCGGTGCTGCAATTCAGCGTGCGCGCCTTCATCCCCGGCTCGTTGGACGTGGGCGGGCTGACGCTGGAGAACTTCACCGGCCTGGGCAAGTCGGTCTACCTGTCCGCCTTCGCCAACACGCTGCTGCTTAGTATCGAAACCACGATCTGCTCTTTGCTGGTGGCGTACCCGCTGGCCTACGCAATGGTGCGGGTGCGTCAGCGGGTGCTGAAGTCGTTCATCCTGATCGTGTCGATCACGCCGCTGTTCCTGGGTGAAATCGTGCGCACGTATTCGTGGATCATCGTGCTGGGCAATAACGGGTTCATCAATACGGTGCTGCGCAAGATCGGGCTGATCGACCTGCCGCTGAACCTGATGTTCACGCACCTGGGTGTGCTGATCGCGCTGGTGCACGTGACGATACCGGTCGTGGTGCTGATGCTGGCCACCGCCATTTCGCACATCAATCGCGATTTTGAAAAGGCCGCGCAAAGCCTGGGCGCCGGCCCCGTGCGCACGTTCGTCACGGTGACGTTGCCGCTGTCCATGCCCGGCATCATCGCCAGCATCACCACGTCGTTCGCGTGGACGTTCAGCGCGTTCGCCACGCCGCAGATGATCGGCGGCGGCCGCGTGCCCACGGTATCGACGCTGGTTTACCAGCTGGGCTTTTCGTCGATGAATTTCCCCCTGGCCGCGAGCCTGAGCGTTGCCGGCCTGACCTTGACGGTTGTGTCGCTGATGCTGCTCGGCCGGGCAACCAAGCGGCTCAACGCAATGGGAGCGCACTAGCATGGCCATCAAACATTCCCTGCCCTTGCCGCTGCGCATCGGCGCCCCGTTGCTCGTTACGCTGATCCTGGCGTTTGTGTTGCTGCCCGTGGTGGTGGTCACGGTGGCGTCCTTCAATGACAAGGCGCTGCTGACGTTTCCCCCTGAAACCTGGTCGCTGCGCTGGTTCGAACGCGTGTTCACCTATCCAGACTTCCAGCAGGGTTTCCGTGCCAGCCTGATCGTGATGTTCTGGGCCTCGTTGCTGGCGCTGTTCATCGGCACCGCGCTGGCTATCGCGGTCAAGCGCATGGGGTTTCCGGGCAAGGACATGCTGCAAGCGGTGTTGCTGTCGCCGCTGGTGATTCCGCATTTCACCTTGGGGCTCGGGCTGCTGATCCTGGTGGCGCAATTTGATATGGACCGTGGCTACGGCTTGGTGATTCTGTGCCACGTGATGCTGGTGCTGCCGTTCGTGATGCGCAGCGTCTACGTTTCCATGGAGAACATCGACGAACGTCTGGAGCAAGCGGCGGCCAGCCTGGGCGCGTCGCCCTTGAAGGTAATGTTCACGGTGACGGTGCCCTTGCTGGCGCCAGGCCTGTTCGGCGGCTGGCTGTTCGCAGCCATCATGTCGTTTGGAGAGTTCACCGCGTCGCTGTTTGTCACGACGCAGTTGACGCAGACGCTGCCGGTGTCGATGTACAACTACGTGCGCGAATTTGCCGACCCGACCCTGGCGGCGTTATCGGTGGTCTACATCGTGGTGACGGCGACCCTGCTGGCCGTGGCCAATGCCTTTCTGGGCCTGGGCAAGATCCTGAATATCGAAGACACCGACTAGGCGTTCAATACCCGCGCGCCGGGTCGATCTGATTTGCCGGGGCATCGCCATGCGACACACGGGCGATGTTCTCGGCGATCTGCGCCGCCGCCGATGCCGGGATGGCAACCGACGCCAGATGCGGGGTGATCAGCACATTGTCCATGCGCCACAGCGGGTCGTCACCGGGCAAGGGTTCGCGTTCGAAGACGTCCAGCGTTGCCGCGCCGATATGGCCGCTTTGCAGCAGCGCCGTCATGGCGGCCTGGTCCACCAGGGCGCCGCGCGCCACGTTGATCAGCGCGGCGCCACGCGGCAGCTTTTCCAGCCGCGCTCGGTTCAGCAGACCGCGCGTTTGCGGCGTCAGCGGCAGCATGACGACCAGGATGTCCGCCTGCGAAATGACCGCGTCCAGCGTCTCCATGCCCGCGTGGCATTGCACGCCGGCTATCTGGCGCGGGCTGCGCGACCAACCCAGCACGGTAAGCCCCTGGCGTTGCAGTTCGTGCGCGGCGCAGGCGCCGAGCTCGCCCAGGCCCAGCACCGCCACGCGCGTGTCCTCCGGCGAACGGGGATGCCGATACGCCCATTCGCCCCGGCGCTGAGCTTGTTCAAACCACGGAATGTCGCGCGCGTGGCGCAGCGTGGCGAACAGCACGTAGCCGGCCATCATGCGCGCCATCCGCGGATCGGTGATGCGTGTGATGGGAACGCCGGCGGGCAGATCGGTGCGGCCCACCAGCGAATCCACGCCCGCCCCCAGGTTGACGATCAGGCGCAGGTTGGGCATGCGGTCGAAGAAGCCCGCGGGCGGCTTCCAGGCCAGCGCGTAATGGATGTCGGCGCGGTCGTCGATGTCGTCGGCGTGCAGCACGCGCAAATGCGGCATGCGCGCTTGCAGTGCCTGTTTCCAGGCCGAGAAGTCATCGAACTGGCTGTAGAAAACCATCGCGCCCGAGGGCGTCGTATTGCTGGCATTCATGGAAATGGCCTTATCAAGCGGTGCGCGCGATCAGGCGCGCCATGGCGTCGATGGCCAGCTCGTAGCCCTCGCCGCCCAAGCCCGCGATGACGCCGTCGGCCGCCTTGGAAATATAGGAATGATGGCGAAACGCTTCGCGCCGCCAGATGTTGCTCATGTGGACTTCAATAATGCGGCCGGGAAACGACAGCAGCGCATCCAGGATAGGGATTGACGAATACGTCAGCCCGGCGGCGTTGATGATGATGCCCTGGGCGTCGCCGCGCGCTTCTTGAATCCAATCGATCAGCTGGCCTTCATGGTTCGATTGCACGAAATTCAGCGTCAGGCCCAGGCTGGCCGCCTTGCGCTCGCAACGCTCGCGCAACGCGGGAAAGCTCTCGGTGCCGTAGGTCTTGTTGGCGTCCAGCCCGTACAGATTGGCGTTCGGCCCATTCAGAAACCAGACGGTGGCGGCGGTTTGCATAGCGGCGGTGGGTTCGGTCATGGTGGTACGGTTTTAGGCTTCATGGGGAAGGGTTGCCTGCATGGCGGGCAACGTACGAAACGCGGCTTCCCATTGCGCGGCGCCGGGATGGCGGGCGCGCCAATCGATTTCAGGAAAGCGAAAATCCAGGTAACCCAGCGCGCAGCCCAAGGTCACCTCGCCGATGGTGGGCGCCTGGGTTGCCAGCGCGGGCGCCCGTTGCTCGATCTGATCCAGGCAGGCAGCTACCTTCACCAGTTGCGCGTCGCGCCAGGCGGCGTATTGATATTCGGACGGCCGCGCCGTGCGCTCGTAGCGTGCCAGCAAGGCCGCGTCCAAGAGGCCATCGCCCAGCGCCTGTTGCGCCAGGGCAAGCCAGCGGCGCGGCCCGATGTCGGGAAACAGACCGGCCTGGGGCGCCAGGTGGGCCAGGTATTCGCAGATGACGCGGCTGTCGTAAAGCGCATGGCCATCGGCCAGGATCAGCGTCGGCACCTTGGCCAAGGGGTTGTGGGCGGCGATGCGATCGTCGCGTCGGATGGGGTTTGCCGCGCTGTCCAGCCACTGGATCTGGTCCGCCACGCCCGCCAGGTGGGCGCAGACCATCACTTTGCGGACGTAGGGCGACGTGGGCGCGTAAAGCAGCTTGAACATAGAAGACCATGCCTTTGTCGCGCGTGCGACAGGAACCAGGGATCCAGGGAATCAAGGACGCAGCACGACCTTGCCGAACACGTCGCCCGCCTCCAGCATGCGGTGCGCGTGCGCCGCCTGGGACAGCGGCAGGCTTGCATGGACGCGCGGCGTGATGCGCCGGTCCGCCAGCAGCGGCAGCACATGGCGCGCGATGGCCTGCCCCATTCGGGTTTTCTCGGCCGCGCTTTGCGGCCGCAGCGTCGACGAATGCAGGCTCAGTTGTTTTTGCATCAGGGTCAGCAGGTCCAGCGTCACCACCGACCCTTGCAGGAAGGACAGGCTGACGTGGCGACCGCCAAACGCCAGCGCCTGAAGGTTGCGTTGCACGTAGTCGCCTCCCACCATATCCAGCACTACGTCCACACCGCGCCCCTGCGTGGCGTCCAGACAGGCCTGCACGAAATCCGTATCGCGATAGCAGACCGCCCGTGCCGCGCCCATCTCGCGCAGCGCCGGCAAGCGATCCACGCGGCCCGCCGTGGCGATGACGGTGGCGCCCGCCGTATACGCCATGCGGACGGCCAGCGTGCCGATGCCGCCGGCCGCGCCGTGCACCAGCACCGTCTGGCCCATGCGAAGGCGTCCCAGCTCAAACAGGTTGTGCCACACGGTGTACAGGCCTTCGGGCAAGGCGGCCGCCGCGTCGTCGTCCAGGCCGTCCGGCACGGCCAGCGAATGGTCGACTCGCGCTACGCACCAGGGCGCGTACCCGCCGCCGGGCAACAGGCTCATCAACCGTTGCCCCAGCAGCGCCGTCGGCACACCCGGCCCTGTCGCGGCCACGTCGCCGCACGCCTCCAGGCCAAGCACATCGGTGACGCCGTCGGCGGGTTTGGCCAGCCCTTGCCGCTGCATGATGTCGGGCCGGTTCACGCCCGCCGCGCGCACGCGCAACAGCACTTCGCCCGGGTCGGGGGTCGGCACCGGCCGGGTTGCCAGCGTCAGCACGCCGGCATCGCCGGGCTCGCGGGCGACGATGGCCTGCATGGTGGTGGGGATAGCGGTCATGGCCGGCGTTACGACACGTTGAAGACGCTGATGCCCTGGCCGGGCAGCGCCAGCCCGGTCACCGCACCCACGGGCCATTGCCGCAAGGCGTCCAGCCCCGCGCTGCGCACCATGACGCGCTGATGCCCGGCCACCGGGATGTCCACGTCGATGTAGGAATCGATGTGATCGCCCTGGAACACATGGTTCACGACCGTGCCGCTCAAGACTGATTCACTATGCAGGTTTTCCAGCCGGATCTGTTCGGGCCGCACGTAGATGTCCAGCCGCCGGCCTTCGTGCGAACCGCCCACCAGCCGGTCTCGCGCCACGCGGATCAAGCCCGCGCCCAGGCGCAGCAGGAGGCCGTCGGGGTCCGAGCCGTGATAGTGCGCGGGCAGAATATTCACATCGCCCAGGAACGAGGCCACGAACGGGTCCTGCGGATTGCGGTAAAGCTCGTCGGGCGTGGCGATCTGGCGGATGACGCCGCTGGACATCACCGCGATGCGATCCGACATGGCCAGCGCCTCGCCCTGGTCATGGGTGACAAACACCGTCGTCACGCCCAGCTTGCGCTGGATCTCCCGGATCTCGACCTGCATGGCGCCGCGCAGCCCCTTGTCCAGCGCCGAGAACGGCTCGTCCAGCAACAACACCTTGGGGCGAATCACCAAGGCGCGGGCCAAGGCCACGCGTTGCTGTTGGCCGCCGGACAATTCGCGCGGGCGACGTTCGCCCAGGCCGTCCAGCTTGACCAGCGCCATCGCCTCCTGCACACGCTGGGCGATCTCGTCGGCCGGCATCCGGCGCATGCGCAGGCCGTAGCCGATGTTGCGCGCCACCGTCATGTGCGGAAACAGCGCGTAGTTCTGGAACACCATGCCGATCTGCCGCTGATACGGAGGCGTGTCCGTCACCAGCTGGTCTTCGATGAAGATCTCGCCGTTGTCCGCTTGCGCAAAGCCGGCGATCAGGTTCAGCAAGGTGGTCTTGCCGCAACCGGACGGCCCCAGCAGCGTCAGGAATTCTCCCCGCCGGATTTTCAGCGACAGCTCCTGCAACACCGTTTGCTGGCGGTATTTCTTGACCACTCCTTCCAGGCTTACCGCGCTGGACGATTTCGGGGGCATGGGGCTGTTCTGCATGGCGGCTCTGTGTGTTGCGCGATGCTTTGCAGAATACGCCGAAGGGGGTGCGCCGGCCGTTTGTGGATATTGATGCGGTCCATCGGAAAAAACGAAACGAGGCGCCGGACCGGCCCCGGCCGAGTGATTTGCTTTTTCCTAAGCCCAGCGTCCAAAAAACCAAGTTATCAAGCCCTGGTATCTGGCTCACACTGCGCCGCATCGAAGCATGAACGTGGTCTTGAACCTACTTAGGAAACGCAATGTCAGTGGAAAAAACCAATACCTTGGTGATCGGCGCGGGCCAGGCCGGCATCGCGATGAGTGAGCACCTGGGCGCGATGGGCATTGACCACATCGTGCTGGAACGCAAACGCATCGCCGAGCGTTGGCGTTCCGAACGCTGGGACTCGCTGGTCGCCAATGGCCCCGCCTGGCACGACCGCTTTCCCAGCCTGAAGTTCGACGACATCGGCGCGGATGTGTTTCCACCGAAGGAACGCATGGCGCAATACTTCGAGGACTATGCCCGAATGATCCACGCCCCCGTGCGCACCGGCGTCGAGGTGCTGCGCGTGACGCGCAACCAGAAGCGCCCGGGCTTTACCGTCACCACGTCGGACGGGGTGTTCGAAGCGTTGCACGTCGTCACCGCCACCGGCGCGTTCCAGATCCCCAGCTACCCGGCTATCGTTCCCGAGGATGCCGGCATTCAGCAAGTGCATTCGTCCGCCTACAAAAACCCGGGCCAGTTGGTGGACGGCGCGGTGCTGGTGGTGGGCGCGGGCGCTTCCGGTTCGCAGATTGCCGAAGAACTGCGACGCGCCGGGCGCACGGTGTACCTGTCGGTGGGCGAACACTACCGCCCGCCCCGCTCGTATCGCGAACGCGATTACTGCTGGTGGCTGGGCGCGCTGGGCATGTGGGACGAGGTCAAGAAAAAACCCAAGCGCGAGCACGTGGCCTTTGCGGTCAGCGGCTACGACAACGGCAAGACCATCGACTTTCGGCGGCTGGCGCACGCGGGCATCCAGCTGGTCGGCATCACCCAACGCTTTGACAATGGCGTGATGACGTTTGAAGAAGGGCTGGCCAGGAACATCGCGCAAGGCGACGCGGACTACTTCGAGGTGCTGCGCGAAGCCGACGCCTACATCGAACAAAATGGCCTGGACCTGCCGCCCGAACCCGACGCCTGGCAGTTGCTGGACGACCCCGAATGCTTGACGCACCCCATTCTTAGCCTGGACCTGGCGCAGGCCGGCATCAAGAGCATCGTCTGGGCAACCGGCTTCAAGGTGGACTACCGCTGGATGGAAGTGGACGTCTTCGACGACAAGGGCTATCCCGTGCACAAGCGCGGCATCACCGGCGAAAAAGGCATCTATTTTCTGGGCCTGCCAAACCAGTCGAACCGGTCTTCATCGTTCATCTGGGGCGTGTGGCACGACGCGAAGTACATCGCGGACCATATCGGAATACACCTGGATTATCTGGCGTATGAGAAAAACGGGGGCATGCCCGGGCGGTGAATCCGTTCGGCCCGGGCATGGGTCCTGTGATCTTGCGACCACAGATCCGATCACAACGAAAACTCGGGCCGGATACCGCTTTGCAGGGGCAGCCCCAGGATCTCGCGTGCTTCGGCGGGCGTGGCGGGTTCCATGTCCATTTCGCGGATGATGCGCACGATGCGCTCGGTCAGTTGCACGTTGGTGGCCAGCTCGCCGTGGCGGTAGTACAGGTTGTCTTCCAGGCCCACGCGTGCATGGCCGCCCAGCAGCAAGGCGCTGATGTTGGCTTCCAGTTGCGACGGGCCGATGCCGCTGACGCAAAAGATGCTGTTCTTGGGCAGCAGGTCCACCATCATCTGTAAATGGCGCGGCGAGAACGGCATCGCATTCTGAAAATTGCGGTGCACGTTCATGACCAGGTTGATGAAATGCGGCCCTTCGTCCAGGCCTTCATCGATCAACGTGGTGGCGTCTTGCAGGATGTGCGTGGGGCTGAAGACTTCCCATTCGGGCTTGATGCCGCGCGCCTTCATGCCGGCCGCCAGTTCGCGCGCCTTGGTCAGCGGCGTGTTCATCAGGTATTCGTGATCCCCAAACGCCAGGTTCAGCGTGGTGGCGTCCAGCGTGCACATTTCGGCGCCGGCATCCATGCCTTTCAGCCGTTCTTCCCACAGGATTTCCCAGGTGCCCGGCGACGTTTCCTTGACCATGTCGCCATGCACGCCGCCGCCGGTGGAGTTGTTCAGCACGATGTCGCAGCGTTCGCGGATGCGCTGGTTCATGTCGCGATAGATCGCCGCATCGCACGTCGCCTGGTCGTCGGGCCGGCGCGCATGCAGCGCCACCACGCTGGCGCCCGCGTTGTAGCAGCGGTAGACATCCTCGGCGATCTCTGCCGGCTGCGTGGGCAGATGCGGGTTCTGGGTCTTGAATGCCATGCCCCCGGTTGGGGCGATGGTTACGATGACTTTGCGTTTGGCCATGGCTGTCTCCGGTTCATTTCCACAGCGTGCAGCGGCTTTCCGACTGCTTGGTGAAGGCCTCGTTGCCGTCGATGGTTTGCAGCACCTTGAAGTAATCCCAAGGCTGCTTGGACTCGTCCGGCGTCTTCACTTGCAGCAGGTACATGTCGTGCACGACACGGCCGTCGGGGCGCACTACGCCGTCCTTGATGTAGATGTCGTTCAGCTTGTTCTGGCGCAGATACGCCAGCACCCGGTCGGCGTCGTCGGTGCCGGTGGCCTTGACGGCGCGCAGGTATTGCAGCGCGGCGGAATAGTCGGCGGCTTGCAACGACGACGGCATGGCGTTGCGGCGTTCGAAAAACTTCTGAGCCCAGGCGCGCGTGGCGTCCGACGCATTCCAGTACCAGCTGTCGGTCAGGTACATGCCCTGCGTGGCGGGCAGGCCCATGGCGTGGATGTCGTTGATGAACATGATCATGCCCGCCAGCCGCATCGTTTTGGTCACGCCGAATTCATTGGCGGCCTTGATCGCATTCGTGGCGTCCGCGCCGGCATTGGCCAAGGCAAGAATGTCCGCCTTGCTGCCCTGCGCCTGCAACAGGAACGACGAAAAATCGCTGGCCGACAAGGGGTGCTTGACCGCGCCCACCACCTTGCCGCCGCCCGCCTCGACCACCTTCGTCGTATCGGCTTGCAGCGCATTCCCAAAGGCGTAATCGGCCGTCAGGAAGTACCAGCTTTTACCGCCCGCCTTGACCACGGCGGCGCCCGTGCCCCGCGCCTGCGCGACGGTGTCGTACGCGTAGTTCAGCGTGTAGGGCGTGCATTGCTCGTTGGTCAGCGCGGGCGCGCCGGCACCCACCACGA
Source organism: Achromobacter sp. LC458 (assembly GCF_001005835.2). Taxonomy (NCBI): domain Bacteria; kingdom Pseudomonadati; phylum Pseudomonadota; class Betaproteobacteria; order Burkholderiales; family Alcaligenaceae; genus Achromobacter; species Achromobacter sp. LC458. Next base: position 27,703 of record NZ_LBHW02000035.1, on the reverse strand, counting down.
TGATGGGCTTCTTCTTGTCGGCCGCCACCTGAGACATGGCCAGCGCGGTGCTGGAATTGGTGCCGCCGATCAGCATGTCCAGGCCGCGCTGATCGAACCATTCCCGCGCCTTGGCCGAGGCGATGTCCGCCTTGTTCTGGTGGTCCGCCGTCAACAGTTCGATTTTCTTTCCGTTGATCTCGCCGCCCATTTCTTCGATGGCCATCTTGATGGCTTCGGCGCCGCCGGGGCCGTCGGGGCCCGAGTACACGCCGGACAGGTCGGTGATGAATCCGATTCGAATGACATCGTCCGAAATCTGGGCGTGGGCGGCGCCCGCGTGCAGCAGCGACACGGCGACGCCGCAGGCGAGCGCGCTGCCGGACATGATGCGTGGCATTGACAACATACCTGTCTCCTCTTATGTTTTTTGGCTCTTGATGCCTCAACTATTCTGGGACCGCCCCCTGGCCCGTACAGTCATCATGGTGACAAAGCGGCCTAGGGTTTACCTGAGCGCCTTCCCCCTTTTGGCCCTTGCCCTTATGGCCCTTCCCCCTTTTGGTCTAACGGAGTAACCATGCGTGCATCCACCGCCAGCGCAGGCAGCCAGACCGGTGCTCCCGGGCGCCAGCCGGCCCCGTGTCCGGTGGACAGGATGTTGAGCGTTGTGCCCTGGTACAACGGCTTGCCCGAACTTGAACGCAATCTGGTCCGCTCGGAATTGCGCACGGTGTCGCTGGCCACCGGCGAATATCTTTTTCGCGCGGGGTCGAAGTCGCTGGGGTGGTACGGCGTGGTCGAAGGGCTGGTGAAATGGACGTCGCCGGGTGCGAACGGCAAGTGCCTGTCGCTGGCCGGTTTCAGCATCGGCAGCTGGTTCGGCGAAGCCACGATGCTGCGCCGCGAGCGCTTCGAATATGAGGTCGTGGCGCTGCGCCCCAGCCGCATCGTGATCCTGCCGCGCGACACCTGCGAACGGCTGTGGAACCACAACATCGAATTCACCAAGGCCGTGACGATGCATTTGGCGCAGCGCGTCAATTGGCTGATGGCCTGCTACACCGGCAACGTATTGCTGGATGTCGACACTACCGTAGCCCGCGCCGTGGCGGCGCAATTCGATGCCGAACGCCATGCCGATACGCAGGGGCGTTTGAAGATATCCCAGGAAGAAATCGCCAGCCTGTGCGGCGTGTCCCGCCAACGCTGCAACGCCGCCCTGACCAGGCTGGCACGCGCGGGCGTGCTACGAACGCACTACGGCGGCATGACGATATTGGATAAGGATGCGCTGTATCGGCGGGCGATGATTGCCGGGTGACGTCGTCGTATTCATTTTTGATAATATTGAATACATTCATCGCGACAGGAGCTCGACATGCCCCGGACCACAACTACGACCATGACCGTTCGCCTTAGCGGACCGCTCAGTGAATTCGTCGCCGCCAATGTGGGCGAACATGGCGACTACGAAAACGTCAGCGAATACATGCGCGACCTGATCCGCCGCGACAAAGAACGCAAGGAACAGGAAGCTTTCAACCGGTTGAAGGCCGAGTTGGCCCATGCCTACGCAGCACCGGAAGCGTCGTACCAGGCTTTGACGGCAGCCGACGTCATCGCGCGCAACCGGGGCTGATGGCGTGGCCAAGGTGTTGATCCAGGAAGCAGCCTCCTGGCGGCTCGACGAAATCTATCGCTACACGCGCGATCGTTGGGGCGGCGACCAAGCCGACCGGTACATCACCGGCCTGTTCGATGCCTTTGACGGCATCGAGACCCACCGCACTTCATCCAAGCCCATTCCGGCTGAGTTCGGCATTGAGGGCTACTTCTTCCGTTACGAGCGCCACTTCGTCTACTGGCGCCGGCTTTCAAGCGGCGACATCGGCATCGTCACCGTGCTGCACGAACGGATGCACCAGTTCGACCGATTTCGCGACGAATTCGGCTTATAAACGCACGGGGTATTTTGGGAAGACCATGCTTGGCCCAGAAGGCCTTCGCAACGCGCCCTGGCTTTGTTTTGAAGCTGCCAACGAGGCGGGAGTTGGAGCGGGTGAAGGGAATCGAACCCTCGTATGAAGCTTGGGAAGCTGCCGTTCTACCATTGAACTACACCCGCTCGGGTGTCGTGCCAGGGCGCGGGTCCCTGGCAGAGTCGGCGATTATAGCGCGGCTTTTTTTGGATTCGGGCAGGAATTTTGGCTTGCCGCCGCGCTTGCGGGTCGGGGCGGATTAATGCGTCCCTTATTTAGTGCATCCGACCGACTCCGCCGGCCGGCACCTGCCACTACAATTCGGGGCTATGAATACGAACAACCCCGCGGACAAGCCCGCGACGCCCCCCGTGAACCCCTCCGACACGACCGCCGATTCCTCCGCTTCGGCGTCCACCGCCGCCCCCGTTTCCCCCGAGACGCAGGCTGCGCTGGCCAGCACCGCGCATGCGCCGAACAGCCCCGGCGCGACGCATATCCGCAGCTTTGTGCACCGCCGTGGCCACATCACCCAAGGTCAGTTGGCCGCGCTGGAACGGTTGATGGGCGAATGGTCCATTCCGTACGCGCCCCGCCGCCTGGACCCCGCCGCCGCGTTTGGCCGACAAGCGCCGACGGTGCTGGAGATTGGTTTCGGCATGGGCGAGACCACCGAGAAGATCGCGCTGGCGCGTCCGGACGACAACTTCCTGGGCGTGGAAGTGTTCAACGCCGGCGTCGGCTCGCTGCTGCGCCGCATTGAAGATTCCAAGATTCAGAACCTGCGCATCATCCAGCACGACGCGGTCGAGGTCGTGCGCGACATGATCGCGCCGGATTCGCTGGCCGGCGTGCACGTGTACTTTCCGGACCCGTGGCCCAAGAAGCGCCATCACAAGCGCCGCTTGCTGCAACCGGCGTTCGTGTCGCTGCTGGCCAGCCGCATCGCGCCGGGCGGCTACATCCATTGCGCCACCGACTGGGAAGACTACGCGGTGCAGATGCTGGAAGTGCTTAGCGGCGAACCGCTCTTGGCCAATACGGTCGACGGCTACGCGCCGCGCCCCGATTACCGCCCCCTGACCAAATTCGAGACACGCGGCCTGCGCCTGGGCCACGGCGTCTGGGACCTGATCTTCAAGCGAGTCGCCTGATGCTCTATCCGCCGATCGAACCCTACCGCCACGGCATGCTGGATACCGGAGACGGACACCAGATTTATTGGGAAATGTCGGGCAATCCGAACGGCAAGCCCGCCGTGTTCCTGCATGGCGGGCCGGGCAGCGGTTGTTCGCCCGTGCATCGCCAGCTGTTCGATCCGCAGCGCTACAACGTGCTGCTGTTCGATCAGCGTGGTTGCGGAAGATCCAAGCCGCATGCCAGCCTGGACAACAACACAACCTGGCATCTGGTGTCCGACATCGAGCGCCTGCGCACCGAAATCATGGGCGCGGAAAAGTGGCTGGTGTTTGGCGGATCGTGGGGTTCGACATTGGCGCTGGCGTATGCGCAGACGCACCCGTCGCACACCAGCGAGCTGGTCGTGCGCGGCATCTTCGGTTTGCGGCGCGCGGAAATCCAGTGGTTCTACCAGGAAGGCGCGTCGTGGCTGTTTCCGGATCGGTGGGAAGAATATCTGGCGCCCATTCCCCAAGCCGAGCGCGGCGACTTGGTCGCGGCGTATCACAAGCGGCTGACGGGCGATGATCCGGCCGAGCAGTTGCGCGCGGCCAAGGCGTGGAGCAAATGGGAAGACAGCACCATCACGCTGCTGCCCAGCCCGCGCCATCAGCAAAGCCACGCCGCCGACCGCGCCGCGCTGGCGTTTGCCCGCATCGAAAACCATTACTTCGTGAACGCGGGCTTCATGGAAGAAGGCCAGCTGATTCGCGACGCGCACAAGCTGCGCGGCATACCGGGCACCATCGTGCAGGGCCGCTACGACGTCTGCACGCCCGCGCGTACGGCCTGGGACCTGCATCGCGCCTGGCCCGAAGCGGACTTCCACCTGGTGCCCGACGCGGGCCACGCCTTTGATGAACCCGGCACGCTGGCGCGCCTGATCGCCGCCACCGACGCTTACGCAAAACAGTGAGGACACCCTGACATGCACATCAACCTGAACGGCGACGCGCGCGAATTCCCGTTGGACACGACCGTGATCGAACTGCTGCAAACGCTGGGCTACGCCGGCAAGCGCGTGGCGGTGGAACGCAATGGCGAAATCGTGCCCAAGAGCCAGCACGAGCAAACCACGCTGACTGACGGCGACCAGATCGAGATCGTGGTGGCGGTGGGCGGAGGCTGAACGTCCGCCACGCGCATTGACCTGCTTGCAACGACGAAGGGGCCGCTGAGGATCAGCGGCCCTTTGCGTTCGGACGGAAGTTTGACGCAGGGGGTGGCGTCATCGTAACGCTGACACCTTTCTTCATTGCACGGCTTGTCCGATGGGGTTTGCGCCAAGCGCGCGAGTCACCGTGCAAAGTGACGAGCATTGTTGCGTAGTCTGGCGAGCGACTAGCAACCTGTTACACGATAACCCCTCGTCTGGCGGCAATTGTGCGAGTAATAATCGTTGCTGTTGGCTCGTTACGCGGCAAATTGCGGGTCAAGCGGGGGGCTTTGCGTCACCCGCCCTCTGCGGCATTCCAGGGCATGTTGCCCACCGCGCGCGCTCGCCAGGGACTTGGTTTTCTCACCGCAGCACAGATAAAGGAAACACTATGGGTCTGCTCAATTTCATCAAGGACGTAGGCGAAAAGCTTTTCGGCGCCAGCGAGGCCAAGGCCGCGACGGCTGACGAACTGAAGAAAGAACTGGATAAGCACGGCCTGAACGCCGACGGCCTACAGATCACCGTGGACGGCGACAAAGTCACGGTAGCCGGCGAGGCGCTCAGTACCGAAGACGCCGAGAAGATTTCACTGGCGTTGGGCAACACGGTGGGCGTGGCGGCGGTGGACAACCAGTTGAAGGTCAAGCAGGCCACGCCGGAAGCCAAGATGTACACGGTGCAAAAGGGCGACAACCTGTGGAAGATTGCTGAAGCGCAATACGGCAAGGGCCAGGGCGCCAAGAACACGCTGATCTTCGAAGCCAACAAACCCATGCTGACCAGCCCGGACAAGATCTACCCGGGCCAGGTGCTGCGCATTCCGCCGCTGTCGTAAGCGGCCACTGAACTCGACAAGCCGGAGAACACCCATGCGTTTTCCGGATTGTGTCGCGGCACGGCGCCCCCTGCCTGCCGCGACTGCTTGGCCAGACGCAATGTCTGGCCATTTTTTTGCCTACTTCATGCCGAAGCGGCCCAGCCCTTTCATGCCGCCCATGGCGCGCATCATCTTGGCCATGCCGCCCTTCTTCATCTGCTTCATCATCCCCTGCATCTGCTCGAACTGAGCCAGCAGGCGGTTGACTTCCTGGACCGGCACGCCGGAACCGGTGGCGATGCGGCGCTTGCGGGACGCCTTGATCAGTTCAGGCTTGGCGCGCTCGGCGGCCGTCATGGAATTCAGAATGCCTTCGGTACGGCGCAGCTGCTTTTCCGCCTGCCCGCCTTGCAGCTGACCGGCTGCCTGCTGGAACTGGGCCGGCAGCTTTTCAAGCAGCGACCCCATGTCGCCCAGCTTTTTCACCTGGCCAAGCTGATCGCGGAAATCGTTCAGGTCGAACTTGTTGCCCGACTTGATCTTGGCCGCCAGCTTTTGCGCATCGGCGATGTCGATGTTCTTTTGAGCCTGCTCGACCAGCGAAACGATATCGCCCATGCCCAGCACGCGTTGCGCCATGCGGTCAGGGTAGAAAGGTTCCAGGCCGTCCAGCTTTTCGGACACGCCGACAAACTTCAGCGGCTTGCCGGTGACGTGGCGCACCGACAGGGCCGCGCCGCCACGGGCGTCGCCGTCCAGCTTGGTCAGCACCACGCCAGTCAGGGGCAGCGCGTCCGCAAAGGCGCGCGCGGTGTTGACCGCGTCCTGGCCTTGCATGGCGTCCACGACGAACAGCGTTTCCACCGGCTTGACCAGATCATGCAGCGCGCGGATTTCGCGCATCATGGCTTCGTCGATGCCCAGGCGGCCGGCCGTATCCAGGATCAGGACGTCGTAGTGGTGACGGCGCGCATGGTCCACCGCGCCGCGCGCGATGTCTTCGGGCTTCTGGCTGGGGTCGGACGGCAGGAAATCGACACCGACCTGCGCGGCCACGCTTTTCAGCTGGTCGATAGCGGCTGGGCGATACACGTCGGCGGACACCACCAGCACTTTCTTCTTGCCGGTCTTGCGGCCGTGCTGCGTGTGCTGCCCTTCGGACAGCCAGCGGGCCAGCTTACCGGTGGTGGTGGTTTTACCCGCGCCTTGCAGACCGGCCATCAGGATGACGGCGGGCGGCTGCACGGCCAGCGACAGTTCGTTGGAATCGGCGCCCAGGTCGCCGCCCATCAAGGCGGTCAGTTCCTTGTGGACGACGCCGACCAGGGCTTGGCCCGGGCTGAGGCTGGCGGCCACTTCCTCGCCCAGCGCTTTTTCTTTCACGCGGGCGACAAATTCACGCACGACGGGCAGCGCCACGTCGGCTTCCAGCAGCGCCATGCGCACTTCGCGCAGCATCTCCTGGGTGTTGGCCTCGGTCAGGCGGGCTTCACCGCGCAGCGTCTTGACGACACGCGATAGGCGTTGAGTTAGGTTATCGAGCATGAGAGGCGTTTCCGCTTAAACTAGTTGATTGAACGGTGGCCGCAGGCGCGGATTCTGCGCTTTCGGGTGGCACGCACCCCAAGGCCCCATCCAGACAACGGTTTCTATGTCACTCGGCATTGTATTTCACACAGCGGCTGCCTTGGCGTACGCAGTGCTAGGGGGGTCACTTTGGATCCGCCTGGCCGGCGCCGGGGAAGTTGAGCAGACGGGCAAAATCGGCCGTCTTTGCCTGCTGGGGGCCCTGGTTCTTCAAGGAATCGGCCTGCAACAAGCGATGCTGGGCGCCCAGCATCTGTTCATTGGGTGGGCACTGGCCCTGTCCGCCGCCATCTGGCTGGGCATGGTGGTGTTCTGGCTGGAAAGCCTGCTGGTGCGCATCGACGGCCTGCAATTGCTGCTGCTGCCCGCCGCCGCCCTGGCCAGCGCCCTGGCCGCCCTTTTTCCGCAAGGCCAGTTCGTGCCGCACGCCGACGACGCCTGGCTGCGCGTGCACCTTTTGATTGCGCTGGCCGCCTATGGCCTGATCACCATCGCCGCGCTGCACGCCATGATGATGGCGCTGCTTGACCGCCACCTGCACCGCCCGCTGGACGCCCCCGCCGAACGCAGCATCATCGGCCGCGTGCTGGACTCGCAGCCGCCGCTGCTGGTGCAGGAACAACTGCTGTTCCGTATTATCTGGATCGGTTTCATCGTGCTGACCCTGGCCGTGGGCTCGGGGTCGGTGGCGTCCATGAAACTGACGGGCAAGATCCTGCCGTTTGACCACAAGACCGTCTTCACGCTGCTGTCCTGGCTGACATTTGGCGTGTTGCTGGTTGGCCGCCATGTATGGGGCTGGCGTGGCCGCGTGGCGCTGCGCTGGACGCTGACGGGTTTTGGTTTTTTGATTCTGGCGTACACCGGCAGCCGGTTCGTGCTGGAAATGATTCTGCATCGAGGCTGACGTGGGCAAGTTGTTGTTCTGGATCGTTCTGATCATCGCGGTGCTGTTCGTGGCCCGCATCGCCGCCCGCATGGCGGCCGCCCGCCAAGCCGGCGAGCCCACCCAGGGGCGCGGCAAGGCGACACGCTCGGCGCCCGCGCCGGCCGCCCCCGAATCCATGGTGCGTTGCGCGCATTGCGGCATCCACCTGCCCCGCTCCGAGGCCGTGCTGCTGAACGGCATGACTTGGTGCAGCACCGAACATTCCACGCTGGGCCCCGCCAGGAAGTAAGCGGAAAGCGGGGCGGGGGAACCGGGCGCCCGCGACGGCGCATGGGTTGCGTTTTACGCACGCCCCCCCGGCAAAAACGCCAATTTGGGAGGCGGCGGCGACCACGGCATAATGCCCGTTGGCTTCAACACGCATGTTCTCTCTTATGGCTCTGCTTCTGGATCGACATGGCTGGCTGGCGCCGGCCCCCGGCGTCACCCTGCTGCCTTCGCCCAACTGCGACGCGCGCCCCGACGGCGCGCAGGTCTCTTTGCTGGTGCTGCACAACATCAGCCTGCCGCCCGGCCAATTCGGCGGCCCGGAAGTTGCTGGGCTGTTCACGAACACGCTGGACTATTCGTCGCACCCCTGGCTGGAACGCCTGCGCGGCCTGCGCGTGTCGGCCCACTTCTTTATTCGCCGCGATGGGCGCATCATGCAGTTCGTGTCCACCGACCAGCGCGCGTGGCACGCCGGCGTGTCGCGCTTTGGCCGGCGCGAACGCTGCAACGACTTTTCCATCGGCATCGAACTTGAAGGCACGGACACCCTGCCGTACGCCGACGAGCAATACCTGGCGCTGCGCAAGCTGACGCCGGTGTTGCGCGCGCGTTATCCGCTGGCTGCGGCCTGGGGCCACGAACACATTGCCCCGGGGCGCAAGACCGACCCCGGGCCCGCTTTCAACTGGACGCGTTTTTCGCGCGACAGCGGCTTTGCGCGGCGGCAGTTGCCGCCCGTCTGACACTACTCAAGGACTGGTTATGTTGAAGATCTGGGGACGCCTTACGTCCGTCAACGTGCAGAAGGTAATGCTGGCCGTGCGCGAACTGGCGCTGCCGCACACCTTTACCCAGGCAGGCGGACCGTTCGGCGTGGTGGATACGCCGGAATTCGCCAAGCTGAACCCGAACCGCACCGTGCCGGTGATTGATGACGGCGGCTTTGTGCTGTGGGAATCGAACGCCATCGTGCGTTACCTGGCCGCGCGCTACGGCGCGGGCACCTTGTGGCCGGAAGACGCGTGCATGCGCGCCGACGCCGACCGCTGGATGGACTGGCAGACCACCGAATGGCAAGCCGCGATGGGCCCCGCATTCCTGGGCCTGATTCGCACGCCGGAAGCCAAGCGCGACCAGGCCGCGATTGAAAATTCGGTCAAGCGCTCCAACGTCCGCGCGCAGATCCTGGACCAGGCGTTGCAAGGCCGCGAATTCATTGCGGGCCGTCACCTGACGATGGGCGACATTGCGCTGGTCAGCTCGGCGCACCGCTGGCTGGCCCTGCCCATCGAACGCCCCGATACCCCGGCGCTGTCCGCCTGGTATCGCCGCGTGATGATGCGCCCCGCCCCGCAAGGCGTGCTGACGCTGCCGCTGGAATAAGGCGTGCCGGACCGCGTCAGCCGCGGTCCACCTTCCAGCCCATTTCCGCCGAAATACCGGCGGCGGCTTCCTGCACCACCGGCACCATGTCGCGCATGCGGTCCAGGGACATATACGGCACGGTGCTGGACACGCTGATTGCCGCCACGATGCCGCTTGAGGCATCGCGCACCGGCGCCGCCACACAGCGGATCGACGGCTCGTTGTCTTCCAGGTCAAACGCATAGCCCTGCGCCGCATAGTCACGCATGCGGTCGCGAAACGCTTCCCAGCTCTGCTGGCCGCCCGGTGCGCGCGAGGACACCGGCGCGCCGATGCGATGTAGCGCCTTCCATTGCGGTTCTTCGGTATCCAGCAGCAGCGCCTTGCCCACGCCCGTTGCCGCCAGCGGCATCCGATGGCCCACGCGCGAGCGCATTTCCAGCCCCTTCTTGCCAGGAATCTTTTCCAGGTACAGCACTTCGTCGTTGTCGCGCACGGCCAGATGAATGGTGTCGCCCGTCTGCGCGGCCAACGCATCCAGGTAGGGCCGCGCCAGCGTCGCCATGGGAAACGCTTCACGCGCCTGGAAACCCAGCTCGATCAGCTTGGGCCCCAGCACATAACCCACCCCCGGCAAAGCGCGCAGATAGCGCTCTTGCACCAAGCAGCTGGCGAGCCGGTGCGTGGTGCTGCGCGCCACGCCGATGCGGGCGCAGATTTCCTTCAGGTCGCGCGCGCCGTCGGCCACCGCCTGCACAACGGCCAGACCGCGCATCAGCGTCTGCGTGCCGGCCGGCGCGGCGGCGTCGGGGTCCAGGGTGGGAATGGGATTTGCGGGCAAGGGGAAGGTCATGAAACGGGGATGAAACGGGGAGGCAATGGCGGAAACGGGGCAAGCATACCCGGGATGACGAGGGCCGGGGCGCGACACAGGGCAACCGGCCATCCGATTCGGGCACCGTCCAAAGCGCGCCTTCTACCGTGCCACATTCCCTGTATGTGGTATTTAATTCTATATTTTGAGATTTTTCAAGCTCTGATCTAGAATTTTTTCCAGCGCGCGCCACGCTTTGCACAAGCCCGGTGCGCACCGACACAACAAGGTTTCCCGGCCCCGCCCGTCTGACGCATCCCCGCGCCGGACGGGCGCATCAGGCAGGGCAGCCAACGATGAGACACATCAGATGACACCCGCAACGCCCGCCCGCGCGGCGCTTATCGCGCTGGATTGGGGCACCTCTTCGCTACGCGCGTATCGGCTGGACGGCACGGGCCGCACGCTGGATACGCGGCATCTGCCCTGGGGCATCATGCGCCTGCCGCAACCTTTGCAGGATGGCGCGGCCAGCACCGCCTTGTCTGGTTTCGACCTGGCGTTTGACCAGGCTTGTGGCGACTGGCTGCGCGCGGAACCGAGCTTGCCCGTCATCGCCTGCGGCATGGTTGGCAGCGCGCAAGGCTGGCGTGAAGCGGCCTACCTGGACGTGCCCGTCGACCTGGCGCGCATCGGCACCCTGCTGACGGTGGTGGAACGCACCAGCGCCGGACCCGACGCCACCCCGCTGCATATCGTGCCCGGCCTGATCCAGCGTCACGGCCTGCCCAACGTCATGCGCGGCGAAGAAACGCAGGTCTTCGGCGTGATGTTCGACCAGGCTGAAAAATCCGGCGCCAATGCCGCCGACAGCGTGCTGATCGGCTTGCCCGGCACGCATTCCAAATGGGTCACCGCCCGCCGGGGCCGCGTCACCCACTTCGACACCTTCATGACCGGCGAGGTCTACGCCGCGCTGCGTGGCCACACCATCCTGGGCCGCACGATGAGCGACGCGCCGGCCGCCGACATGGCCGCCTTCGAGCGCGGCGTGAAGGTAGCCGGCGCACCGGCCGGACGCGCCGGCGTGTTGTCCACCATCTTCAGCACGCGCGCACTGGGCCTGACCGGCGATCTGGCGCCGACGTCGCAAGCCGACTACCTGTCCGGCCTGCTGATCGGCCACGAAATCGCCGCACTGGCCCAGATGCTGCACGAGCAAGGCGAGCGGCCCCGCATCGTGCTTTGCGGCGACCCGGCGCTGTGCCAACGCTACATCCTCGCCATGCAGCACTACGGCCTGGGCACGCCCGAACAAGCGCAGAACGCCACCGAACGCGGCTTGTGGCACCTGGCCGTCTGCGCCGGGCTGGTCAAGGCCGAACCGGGCGCCGCCGGGCAGCGCTACGCCCCCCCCACCCCTTCGGCATCCGTCCAGGAACCCACATGAACCACACCGGACTGCAAACCGCCATGGCCCACTGCGGCCTGATCGCCATCCTGCGCGGCATCCAGCCGCACGAAGCCGAAGACATCGGCAACGAACTGTACGCGGCGGGCTTTCGCCTGATCGAAGTGCCACTGAATTCGCCGGACCCCTTGGCCAGCATCCGCGCCATGCGCGCCGCGCTGCCAACTGATTGCCTGATCGGCGCCGGCACCGTGCTTGACCCCGACGACTGCGCGCGCGTGCAGGATGCGGGTGGCGAATTGATCGTCATGCCGCACAGCGACGCCGCCGTCATCCGCGCGGCCAAGACGCTGGGCATGGCGTCCTGCCCCGGCGTTGCCACGCCCACCGAGGCATTCGCCGCGCTGGCAGCCGGCGCCGACGTGCTGAAGATGTTTCCCGCCGAACAGCTGGGCCCCAACGTGCTGCGCGCATGGCGCGCCGTGATGCGCCCGCCAATCGCGCTGGTGCCCGTGGGCGGCATCACGCCCGACAACCTTTCCGACTTTGCCCGGGCCGGAGCCAGCGGCTTCGGCCTGGGCTCCGCCTTGTACAAACCCGGCCTGACGGCCACCGAAGTCGGCCAGAACGCGCGCGCATTCGCCGCCGCCTGGCAACGCGCCTATTCCGCCCAGGAGACCCAAGCATGAAGATCACCAAGCTCACCACCTACATCGTGCCGCCCCGGTGGTGCTTCCTGAAAATCGAGACGGACGAAGGCATCGTCGGCTGGGGCGAGCCCGTCGTGGAGGGCCGCGCGCATTCGGTGGCCGCTGCCGTTGAAGAGCTGTCCGATTACCTGGTCGGCAAAGACCCGCGCAACATCGAAGACCACTGGACGGTGCTGTACCGGGGCGGCTTTTATCGCGGCGGCGCCATCCACATGAGCGCGCTGGCCGGTATCGACCAGGCACTGTGGGACATCAAGGGCAAGCACCTGGGCGTGCCGGTGTCGCAACTATTGGGCGGCAACGTGCGCGACCGCATCCGCGTGTATTCCTGGATCGGCGGCGACCGCCCTGCCGATACCGCCGCCGCCGCCAAAAGCGCGGTGGACCGCGGCTTTACCGCCGTGAAGATGAACGGCACGGAAGAACTGCAATTCATCGATTCGTTCGACAAGGTTGAAAAGTGCCTGGAGAACGTGGCCGCCGTGCGCGATGCCGTCGGCCCCAACGTGGGCATCGGCGTGGACTTCCACGGCCGCGTGCACAAGCCCATGGCCAAGGTCCTGATGAAAGAGCTGGACCCGTTCAAGCTGATGTTCATCGAAGAACCCGTCTTGAGCGAACACTACGAAGCCTTGAAGGAACTGGCGCCGCTGACGTCCACCCCCATCGCGCTGGGCGAACGCCTGTTCTCGCGCTGGGACTTCAAGCGCGTGCTGTCCGAAGGCTACGTGGACATCATCCAGCCCGACCCGTCCCACGCGGGCGGCATCACCGAAACGCGCAAGATCGCGGCAATGGCCGAGGCCTATGACGTGGCGCTGGCGCTGCATTGCCCGCTGGGTCCCATCGCCCTGGCCACCTGCTTGCAGATCGATGCGGGTTGCTACAACGCCTTCATCCAGGAACAAAGCCTGGGCATTCACTACAACGCCGCCAACGACCTGCTGGACTACGTCAGCAACCGCGAAGTCTTCCAGTACGAAGACGGCATGGTCGCCATTCCGCAAGGCCCGGGCCTGGGCATCGAGGTTAACGAGGAATACGTAAAGGAGCGCGCCGCCGTGGGCCACCGCTGGCGCAACCCGATCTGGCGTCACGCCGACGGCAGCTTCGCCGAATGGTAAAGCCAGCCCGATCACGCTGACTGACCGCCATGCGGCGCCTCTTGCTTCTGTCACGAGCGCCGCTTTTTTCTTCTTTATATCGATAACCCATCGGCATCCAAGCCGATGGCCCCGCCCCTAGCAGGGCGCACGAGGAGACAATCCGTGTCAACCGCCACCCACGCCGGCTTGCAACACACCCAGCGCCCCACGCGCAGCCGGTACATCATCATGGTGATGTTGTTTATCACCGTCGTCATCAATTACCTGGACCGCAGCAACCTGTCCATCGCCGCGCCCGCGCTGAAAGACGAGTTTGGCCTGGACACCTGGCATGAAGGCCTGATCCTGTCCGCCTTCGGCTGGACCTACGCCGCCATGCAGATCCCCGGCGGCTGGCTGGTGGACCGCGTATCGCCCCGCGTGCTGTATGCCGTTGCGCTGATCCTGTGGTCGGCGGCAACCTTCTTCATGGGCTTTGCCAGCAGCTTCATCATTCTGTTCGTGTTGCGCCTGGCGGTAGGCGCGCTGGAAGCGCCCGCCTACCCCATCAACAACCGCGTCGTCACCACCTGGTTTCCGGAAAAAGAACGCGCCACCGCCATCGGCTTCTACACGTCGGGCCAGTTCGTGGGCCTGGCCTTTCTGACGCCCGTGCTGGCCTGGCTGCAACACCATTACGGCTGGCACATGGTGTTTGTCAGCACCGGTTTGCTGGGCATCGTGTGGGGCGTGCTGTGGTACCTGATCTACCGCGAACCACGCCAGTTCAAGGGCGCCAATGCCGCCGAGATCGAACTGATCCAGCAAGGCGGCGGCGTGGTCGACCTGGACCGCAACGCGCGCGCCAAGAAGGCGCCGTTCAACTGGAATGACCTGGGGCTGGTCATGTCCAAGCGCAAGCTGTGGGGCGTGTACCTGGGCCAGTTCTGCCTGACGTCCACGCTGTGGTTCTTCCTGACGTGGTTTCCGACTTACCTGGTGAAGTACCGCGGCATGGACTTCATCAAGTCGGGCTTCCTGGCATCCGTGCCCTTCCTGGCCGCGTTCGTGGGCGTGTTGTGCTCGGGCGTGCTGTCCGACTTCCTGGTGCGACGCGGCGCCACCGTGGGCCTGGCGCGCAAGCTGCCCATCATCCTGGGCCTGCTGATTTCCACGTCGATGATCGGCGCCAACTTCACCGATTCCACGCCCTGGGTCATCTTCTTCCTGGCGCTGGCCTTCTTCGGCAACGGCCTGGCATCCATCACGTGGTCGCTGGTGTCAACGCTGGCGCCGGTGCGGCTCTTGGGCCTGACGGGCGGCGTGTTCAATTTCGTGGGCAACCTGTCATCCATCTGCACACCCATCGTCATCGGCTTCCTGGTGTCCAAAGACAACTTCGCCCCTGCCATCGTCTACGTTTCGTCGCTAGCCCTGCTGGGCGCGCTGTCGTACATCCTGCTGGTCGGCAAGGTGGAACGGATAGATGCGTGATTGATGTGTGTGGGTGAGATGAAGGGTGCCGGATGAACGGCACCCTTTTTTTGTGCGCTGTGCAAGTAGTCAACTTGACCTATATTCGTCTATAGACGAATATAGCGAAGCGCGCGGTACGCGCTTGGCAAGACTGGAACCAGAGAACACCATGAAAAGCAGACCCCACGATGAAGCGATGGCCGAGCTGTATCGTGATGACCCCGCATTGGCCGTTGACCTGATCAACAGCGTGCTGGAAGACGGGACCCAGGCAGAGCTCTTGATCGCGCTGCGGCAACTGACGCAGGCTTTTGGTGGCGTGCAGGCCGTGGCGGCGCAGGCGCACCTGAATCCCACCCAGCTCTACCGCACGCTGTCACCCCAGGGCAACCCCGCGCTGAGCAGCCTGACGGCAATCCTGAAAGCCTTGGGCCTGCGGCTGGCGGTACAACCGCTGACACCCGTGGGCGCCAGATAATGCGAATGGGCGGGTTGGGCGACAACGCCCAACCCGCCCAGCTAATGCTAATGTTCGACGCGCCACTCAGCAGCCCTGCATCGCCAGCTTGCGGCGGCGCACGTTGCCGGCGCGTTGCACCAGCACCAGGGCCAGGCCGGCGGTGGCGATGACGGCGCCGGCGATGGGTACGGCGGCGTAGCCCAGCCCGGCCGAAATCACCGCGCCGCCCGCTGCCGCGCCTACCGCGTTGCCCAGGTTGAACGCGCCCACGTTGACCGACGATGCCAGCCCCGGGGCCGCCGTCGCCGCGCGCATCACGCCCATCTGCAAAGGCGGCACCACGGCAAAGGTGGCGATGCCGAAGATCAGCAGGGAAATTGCCGCGCCGATCTGGGTGGAAGCGATCCACGGGAACGCCAGCAGGTCGATGATGACGATCACCAGGAAGGTGATCAGCGTGCCGTCCAGCGAACGGTCGGCCATGCGGCCACCCAGGCCGTTGCCCAGCGTGAAGCCCAGGCCAATCAACACCAGCATGCCGGTAATGAAGCCGGGCGACGCGCCGGTGATCTCGGCCAGCGTGGGCGCAATGTAGGTGTACAGCGTGAACATCGCGCCCGCGCCCACCACCGTGGTCAACAGCGCCAACAGCACGACGGGGCTTTTCAGCACGGCCAGTTCATGGCGCACGTCGGGGCGGCGTCCGGCTTCGCCCGCGGGCAAGGCGAACCACAGCGACAACATCGCAATCAAGCCCAGCACGGCGGTGGCGGCGAACGACATGCGCCAACCGATCACCTGCCCCAGCCACGTCGCGGCCGGCACCCCGCCCACGTTGGCGATGGTCAGCCCCATGAACATGGTGGCCACCGCGCTGGCCTGCTTGTGGCGCGGCACCACGCTGGCGGCTACCAGCGAGCCCAGCCCGAAGAACGCGCCGTGGTTCAGGCTGGTGACCAGCCGCGCCAGCAGCAGCGTCGTGTAATTGGGTGACAGGGCCGACAGCACGTTGCCGATGGTGAAGATCAACATCAACAAAATCAGCGCCTTGCGACGCGACCAGCGCGAAAACACCAGCGTCATCAGCGGCGCGCCCACCATCACGCCGATGGCGTAGGCGCTGATCAGCATGCCGGCGCTGGGAATGGACACGCCCACGCCATCGGCGATAACGGGCAAAAGACCCATCGGTGAAAACTCGGTCACGCCAATGCCAAACGCACCGACGGCCAGCGCCAGTAGCGGCAGCCCGGATTTGACCGGTTGATTATCTTGCGGGTTCATGCGAATTCCTTGGAGCACGTCGGAAAGACAGGCGTGCAGTATGACGGCGCCATCCTTGCGGAAAAAGCCGTCTGGCGGGCAAACACTTTTGACTTGGGGTCACAAATCGATCCCCGGGGGCTGGGTTCAGGGATGCACAGCCCCGCGCTAGGTCAGCCCCAACAGGCGCTCCGTCTCGCGCGCCAGCGCCACCAGCCGGGGGCCGATATCAGCGGCGCGCTCGCGAAAGGGTCCGTCCCCGGAAGGCACGCCGCAGTTGAAAACGTACGTCAGTGACTGGTACGGCCGCCACAACGGGGCCGCAAACCCATACGCGTCGGGACGCCACTGCACGTTGTTGCCGCAATACCCCTTGCGCTCCAGGTCGCGTGCCGCCGCCGCCAGGCTGGGAAAATGCTCGGCGTAATGGCGCGCGTCGGCCACACGTAGCTGGTTCAGCACCACCGCCCGCTCGGCATCCGGCACGCGGCACAACCACGCCTTGCCCGCCGCGCTGGACAGCAGCGGCAGCGACGCGCCGATATCGGGGCGGGTCTGCAAGGCGTCGTTCGAGCGGGCGGTTTCCACGTACACCATTTGCAGGCGGTCGCGCACCACCAGCGACACCGCGCCGCGTGCGTGGTCGGCCAGCTGCTTCATCAGCGGCCGCGCCAGCTGGCGGATCTGCATGCTGGCCAGCAAGGGGTAGCTCAACGCCAGCACCGCCGCGCCCAGCCGGTAGCGCGCGGGCGAGCCCACGCGTTGCAAGAAGCCCAGCTCGACCAGCGTATGCGTCAAGCGCGCCACCGCGCTTTTCGACAGGCCCGTCTGCTGCGCGAAGTCCTTGTTGGCCAGCTCGGGCCGGTCCGCCCGAAAGCAGCCCAGGATATCGATGCCGTGCGCCAGCGTGGTGGCGAAGTCGCGGTCGCGGGTAGGGTCGACGCCGTCCCGGTGTTGGCTGCCGTCCCGGTGTTGGCTGCCGTCCCGATGTGCGGAGCCGTCCTGATGTTGGGAGCCGTCCTGATGTTGGGAGCCGTCCTGATGTTGGCCGCCGTCCCCATGGGGGTCGCGCTTGCGGTCACGGCGGGGCTCGTGGCCACTGTCAAGTTCAACCGGCATCCGAACGCTCCAGCATTTTTTCCACGCGCGCCACCAGCGTCAGCAGACGGGGTGCGATGCGCCGCCGCAGATCGCCCGCGCGCAATCGCCGCGTGGGAACCCCGCAATTGAAAACGAATACCTGGCCATCCACGCGGCGCCGCATCGGCACCGCCACCGCGTGCACGTCCGCGTGCCACTCACCCTCGGCCACGCAATAGCCATGCGCGGCGTAATCCCGCTGCGCCTCTGCCCAGCCGGGTGCATGCCGTTGCCATGCAGCGGGGTCTTGTTCGCGCAGCTGACGCAACAGCGCTTGCGCCTCGGCCGGGTCCGCCTGCGCCAGCCACGCGCGGCCCATTGCGGACGCCAGCAACGGCAGCATGGCGCCGATGTCCGGCCGAAACGCCACCGCGTCATGGCCCCGGCACGTTTCCACATAGACCATGTGCGTGCCGTGATGCATGCCTAATGACGCCGACCCGCCGGCCGCGTTGGCCAGCCGCGTCATCAGCGGACGCGCCATCTGCCGCAGCTTGATGCTGGCCAGCAAGGGATAACTTAGCGACAGCAGCGCCGTGCCCAGGCGATAGCGGCGCAGGCCGGCGTCATACCGCAGCAGCCCACGCTGCACCAGCGTGTACGTCAGCCGCGAAATCGTGGCTTTGGACAGCCCGGTGCGGTCGGCAAGCTCGCGGTTGCTTAGCGCTGGCTCGCCATGGCGAAAGGTTTGCAGCACCGACAGGCCGTGGGCCAGCGTGGTGGCGAAATCAGGGTCGGGGTGGCGGCCGCCCAAGGGCGTGGTCATGGTCGCATTCCGGGTGGGACGGCGCGCGGGCAGGCGCCGGGCAGTGAGGTCGATGATAGTGCAGGCGCCCCCTGCACCGCGGCCCGCGCGCTCATAAAGCGTTCAAGATATCAAAACACTTGTCTCGCATTTCGCGCTGCTTTGCTACCTTGGATTCCGCGCCGCCCGGTGTGAAATATCGGCCCGGCCCACAAAAAAACAATCGGAGACAGCCCATGATCAGGGACCCGGAAGGCTATGCCGCCTTCATCGATTCGCTACGGCGCTTTGTACGGCAGCAATTGATTCCGCGCGAAGCCGAGGTTGCGCGCCTGGATGCCGTGCCCGACGACTTGGTGCGCGCCATGGCCGCCCAGGGCATGTTCGGCTATTCCATCCCCGAAGCCTACGGCGGCGCGGGCATGAGCACCGAAGAATTGATCCGGGCGGCCATCGAGTTGTCGCAATGCTCGGTCGCGTTTCGCGCCCGAGTCGGCACCAACACCGGCATCGGCTCCGAGGGCCTGGTCGCCGACGGCACCGAACAGCAGAAAGACCGTTACCTGCCCCGCCTGGCGTCCGGCGAATTGACCGGCTGCTTCGCGCTGACCGAGCCGCAAGCGGGCTCGGACGCCACCGCCTTGCGCACCACCGCCGTGCGCGACGGCGACAGCTACGTGCTGAACGGCGAAAAGTGCTTCATCACCAACGCGCCCATTGCCGGCTTGTTCACCGTCATGGCGCGCACGGACCCCGACGCGCCAGGCGCCAAGGGCATCTCGGCCTTCATTGTCGAGCGGGGCACCCCCGGCCTGACCACCGGCCAGCCTTACGACAAGATGGGCCAAGCCGGCTCGCCCGTGTCCGCCGTGTACTTCAACGACTGCCGCGTGCCCGCCGCCAACCTGATCGGCGGCCAGGAAGGCATGGGTTTCAAGACCGCCATGAAGGTGCTGAACAAGCAGCGCATTCACCTGGCTGCCTTGTGCATCGGCCCGGCGATTCGCATGCTGGACGACACCCTGCGCTTCGTGGCCGAACGCCAGCAGTTCGGCAAAGCGTTGATGGACTTCCAGCTGATCCAGGCCATGATCGCCGACTGCCAGACCGACATCCAGGCGGCGCTGGCGCTGGTGCTGCAAACCGCGCGCGAACGCGACGCCGGCCAGGACGTGACCATGAACGCGTCGATCTGCAAATACTTCGCGTCGGAAATGTGCGGCCGCGTGGCCGACCGCTGCGTGCAGATGCATGGCGGCTACGGCTACATCGCGGACCAGGGCATTGAACGCTTCTACCGCGACGTGCGGCTGTTTCGCCTGTACGAAGGCACCAGCCAGATCCATCAACTGACCATCGCGCGGCACACGCTGGCGCAAGCCGGCTACACGCCCGGCCGTTAGGTTCGAGCGTTTTCGGGACCGCCGCCACAAGAAGCGCGCGGCCCACAATCCCAAGGAGACTGACATGCTGCACAAGCACCTGCCGAAGTGGATCGGCGCCCTGGCGGCCGCGTTCGCCTGCGCTGCCCTGCCGTCCCAAGCGGCCGCCGCCTACCCCGACAAGCCGATTCGGCTGATCATCCCGTTCGCCCCCGGCGGATCCACCGACATCCTGGGCCGCCTGCTGGCCGAAGCGCTGCACCCCATCCTGGGCCAGCCGGTCATCGTGGAAAACAAGCCGGGCGCCGGCGGCAATATCGGCGGGGACTTCGTGGCGCGCGCCGCGCCCGACGGCTACACGCTGCTGCTAGCAGCGGCAGGCCCCACCGTCATCAACCCCAGCCTGTACGCCAACATGCCGTTCAACCCCGCGCGGGACCTGACGGCCATCACCTGCATCGAACGCGAACACAACCTGATGGTGGTGACCAAGTCGATGCCCGTCACCACCTTGCAGGAATTTCTGACATATGCCCGCAACCACCCCGGCAAGCTGTCCTTTGGCTCGCCCGGCAACGGGTCGCCCGCGCAACTGGCCGGCGAATTGCTCAAGCAGAAGGCCGGGCTGCAAGCCGAACACGTGCCCTACAAGGGCTCCGGCCCTGCCATCACCGACCTGGTCGCTGGCCACATCGATTTCATGATCGACAACATGCCCGCGCTGCTGCCACAGGTCAAAGCCGGCACGCTGCGCGCGCTGGCCGTACCCAGCGACGCGCGCGCCACCGCCTCGCCGGACGTGCCCACCTTTACCGAAGCGGGCATGCCGGGCTTTGAAGTGATGGCATGGAAGGGCTTGATGTCGCCCGCCAACACCCCACCCGCCGTGGTCGACCGCCTGCATGCCGCCGTCGTGAAGGCGCTGCAAGACCCGCAGTTGCGCGCGCGCTTTCAGGAGCTGGGCGCTGAACCGCTGGGCAGCACACCGGCGGAATTCGCCAAGCAGATCGCCGACGAAACCGTGTGGTGGGGCAAGTTGGTGAAGTCCACCAACACGCGTATCCAGTAAGGCGCTACCAAGGTGCCGGCGTGAGGGTGCCTGCGTGACGATGCCTGCGTGAGGGTGCCCTCACATGCTCGCCTTCACATGCATGCCTTCACATGCTCGCCGTTATTCGCAAGCCACTGCCAAGAGACACAGCCCATGCCCGCCCAGCCCTACGACGACGCCGCGATCCAAGACCTGTGCGAACGGGTCCGCCGCTTCATCGATGACATCGCCATCCCCGAAGAATCGCCCGCCATCGCCCGCAACGTGGCGGCTCTGGACCAATGCGTGGCGCGCTTGCGCCTCAAGGCGCGGGATGCCGGCCTGTACGCGCCGCAACTGCCCGTCGAATTTGGCGGGCTGGGTCTGGGTTGGCGCGCGCTGGCCCAGGTGTTGGAAGCGGCCGGGCGCGGCTTCTTAGGGCCGGCTGCCCTGAACTGCGCCGCCCCCGACCAACCCAACATGCTGACGCTGCTGCGGCTGGCCACGCCCGCGCAGCGCGAGCGCTATCTGCTGCCGCTGGTGCGCGCCGAACAACGCGCCTGCTTCGCCATGACAGAACCCGCGCCCGGTGCGGGGTCCGACCCGTCGATGCTGCGCACCCGCGCCGCGCGGCGGGGTCAAGGCTGGGTGTTGAACGGCCACAAGCAATACATCAGCGGCGGCGTCGGCGCGCACTTCGCGTTGCTGCTGGCGCAGACCGATGCCGGCGCCACGCTTTTCATCGTGCCCGCCGATACCAAGGGCTACCGCGTCATCCGCGACATCGGCATGGTCACCGGCTACCAGATCGGTGGCCACGCCGAGATCGAGTTGCAGGACTGTGAAGTCGGTGACGAGGCCGTGCTGGGGGAACCCGGACGCGGTCTGGAATACGCGCAGCTGCGGCTGGAACCAGCGCGCCTGTCCCACTGCATGCGCTACATCGGCCGCGCCCGCCGCGCGTTGGACACCGCGCAAGCCTACGTCACGCAGCGCGAGTCTTTCGGCGCGCGCCTGGCCGACCTGCAACAGATTCAAGCCATGGTCGCCGATTCGCACATCGACCTGCACGCCAGCCGTCTGATGACGCTGGACTGCGCAGCCCGCATGGACGCGGGCTTGTCCGTCAAGCAGCACAGCGCCATGACCAAGGTATTCGTATCCGAAGCCGTCAACCGCGTGGCGGACCGGGCCGTGCAGATGATGGGGGCTGCGGGGCTGTCGGACGACACACCCGTGGCCATGATCTGGCAGGAGATGCGGCCGTTTCGTATCTATGACGGCGCCAATGAACTGCACCGCGCAACACTGGCTCGGCGATTGCTGGCGCCACGATGACTGTTGTGCAGGACCGGTTGCGGATCGACGCTGCCGGTCTGAGAACCCGCCATGTCGACACGCGTTGTCGACCCGTTTTGGAGACTTGCATGCCCATCTCGACATTCCAGGCGTACCGCTTGCACGCCGGCCCCGACGGGGCCTCCCCGCAGGGGCGATTCGACACGCTGTCCGAAGGCGAATTATCGCCCGGCGACACGCTCATCAAGGTCGCGTACGCCGGCCTGAACTACAAGGACGCGCTGGCGCAAGCCGGACGCGGCAACATCGTCCGCGACTATCCCCGCATCGGCGGCATCGACCTGAGCGGCACCGTGGTGCACTCGGCCGACCCTGCGCTAGTTCCCGGCCAGCAAGTTGTCGTGCACGGCTTTGGCATCGGCGTGGATTGCGACGGCGGCTACGCGGAATATGCGCGCGTGCCGCACGACTGGGTCCTGCCCCTGCCCGACGGCATCACCCTGCGCGATGCCGCCGTGCTGGGCGCCGCCGGCTTCACCGCCGCACTGTCGCTGCACTGGATGGAACACTGCGGGCTGACGCCGGAGCAAGGCGACGTGCTGGTCACCGGCGCGACGGGCGGCGTGGCCGGCATCGCCATCGACATCCTGAGCCAACGCGGCTATCGCGTGTGCGCCATGTCCGGCAAGGTGCAGGCGGCGGATTACCTGCGATCCCTGGGCGCGGCCGACGTCATCGCCCCACCCGACTTGTCCGCGCCCATCAAACCCTTGATGAGCGCGCGCTGGGCCGGCGTCATTGATTCCGTGGGCGGACCCTTGCTGGCGCATGCGCTGGCCGGCTTGCGCCCCGACGGCGTGGCCGCCGCCTTCGGCAACGCGGGCGGCGCGGACCTGCCCACATCCGTCATCCCCTTCATCTTGCGCGGCGTGAAGCTGTTGGGCATCAACGCCAACAGCCCGATGCCGCTGCGCCGCGCGCTATGGCAAAGGCTAGCCACCGATTACCGCCCGACGCGGCTGGACCTGGCATCACGCGAGATCGCCTTGGCGGACCTGCCACGCGCCCTGACCGCGATGCTGGAACGCGGCAGCACCGGCCGCACCGTCGTGCGCTTTTCTTGAACGCAACCTCGGCTGCGCGCGGCGACACACGAGCGCGCGCGAGTGCGCCCGAATGCGAACAGCATGCGCGCTTCGCTTCGTTTGAAGCGGCGCGCCGTCCTCACCAAACCTGAATCCGTCGCCACCATGACCCTGCAATCCGACTCCTCGCTGACGCGCCTGTTTACCCCTCGCAGCATCGCCGTCGTCGGCGCGTCCGCCACCCCCGGCAAGATCGGCGCCATGCCCGTCAGCCTGCTGCGTCAGCATGGTTACGACGGCCGCATCCTGCCCATCAACCCGCGCGCCGATAGCATCCAGGGCTTGCCCGCCGCGCCTGACCTGGCCGCGCTGGATACCGACGTGGACCTGGTCATCCTGGCCGTGCCCGCCGCGCATGCCGCCCAGGCGCTACAAAGCGCGCGCCCCGGTCAGATTGGCGGCGCGGTCGTATTCACGTCAGGCTTTTCGGAAACGGGCGCGGAAGGCGTCGCCATGCAAGAGGCGCTATGCGCCATCGCGCGCGAGCGCGGCATCCGCCTGCTGGGACCCAACTGCCTGGGCTACATGAACGTGCGCCACAAGGTCTACGCCACGTTCTCGCCCGCGCCCGCCAACGGCGCCGTGGCGTTGGGCGGCATCGGCATGGTGTCGCAAAGCGGCGCGTTCGGCGCCTATGCCTATTGCATGGCGCGCGAACGCGGACTCGGCCTGTCGCACTGGATCAGCACCGGCAACGAAGCCGACATCGACGTGGCCGACTGCATCAACTGGCTGGCGCACGACGCCGACACGCGGGTCATCATGGCCTACATGGAAGGCTGCCGCGACGGCGCCAAGCTGCGCGGTGCACTGGCCGCCGCGCGCGACGCCGGCAAGCCCGTGGTCGTCACCAAGATCGGCCGCACCCAGGCCGGCGCGCAGGCCGCTGCGTCACACACCGCCGCGCTGGCGGGCGATGACGCCGTCTACGACGCGCTGTTTCGCCAATACGGCGCGCTGCGCGCGCGCAGCATCGAAGACTTCTTCAACCTGGGCTATGCGCTGGACACCTGGCAGCAACGCCCCCAAGGCAAGCGCCTGGGCATCTTCACGATATCCGGCGGCGTTGGCGCCTTGATGGCGGACGAGGCCGAGGAAGCCGGCCTGTCGCTACCCGAACCCGACGCGGCCGCGCAAGCCCGGCTGCTGGAACGCGTGCCCTTCGCTGGCCCGCGCAACCCGGTCGACGTCACCGGCCAGGTGGTGTCCGAGCCCGGCCTGCTGCTGGCCACCGCCGACGACATGCTGGCCGACGGCCGCTACGATGCGCTGGCGGTCTTCCTGGCCGCCGCCGGGTCGTCGGAAGCCTTGTGGCCCACCTTCGAGACCTTTGCCCGCGAAATGCGCGCCCGCCACCCCGACGTGCCACTGGCCTTCTGCGCGCTGTTCCCGCCTGAGCGCCGCCGCGAGCTTGAACGGCTGGGCACGCTGGTGTTCGAAGACCCCAGCGCCGCGATACGGACGATAGGCGCGGTGGCGGGCTTGGCTGCGGCGTCGGGGGCCACGTTGGATGCCGCGTCGAATGCTGTATCGAATGGCAGCACGGATGGCATCTCCAAGGCCGCGTCGGAGGCCTCCACCCACACCTCAATGCCGCCAGTTGCAGCAAGCATCGAGCCGCTGCGCGACACCTACAACGAAGTGCAGGCGATGGACGTCCTGCGCCAAGCCGGCCTGCCCGTGCCCGACTGCACGCTTGCCACCGACGCCGACACCGCCGTGGCCGCCGCTGCCCGCGCGGCCGGCCCCGTGGTCTTGAAAGTGGTGTCGCCCGACATCTTGCACAAAAGCGATGTAGGCGGCGTGAAGCTGAACCTGTCGGGCGAAGACGCCGTGCGCCACGGCCACGCCGCCATCCTGGACAGCGTACGCACGCACTGCCCCACTGCCCGCATCGACGGCGTGCTGGTCGCGCCCATGGCGCCCAAAGGCGTGGAGTGCATCGTGGGCATGCACAGCGACCCGGTCTTCGGCCCCGTCGTCATGTTCGGCCTGGGCGGCGTCTTCGTCGAAGTACTGAAAGACGTCAGCTTCCGCCTGGCGCCCTTCGACCGCGCCCAGGCCCTGTCGATGATCCGTGAAATCAAGGGCTACGCGCTCCTGCAAGGCGCACGCGGCGCACCGCCTTGCGACATCCATGCGCTAGCGGATGCCTTGGTGGCGCTGTCGCGTTTCGCGGATGCGCGCCGGGAAGATTTCAGTTCCGTGGAGATCAACCCCTTGTTGGCGCTGCCGGATGGGCAGGGGGTGCTGGCCTTGGATGCGGTGCTTATTCCCAGCGCTGGGCGGTCATGACAATCTTGGGCGCTTGGGCACGACCTGCACTTCCAGCCCAAGCAGACATGAAGGCCTCCAAAATTACCGATCGGGAATATTCACTTCCCTCGCAGCCTCGCGCAATAAAAAAGAGGGCGCCTTACGTTCAGGCGCCCTCTCATCCCACCACCCCGCCGCTTACTTCAGCAGCAAGGCATTCAAGCGCTTCACAAACGCGGCCGGGTCGGCAATTTGTGCACCTTCAGCCAGCAGGGCCTGATCCAGCAGCAGACGCGCCCACTGGTCGAACTCGCTGTCCTCGGCGGCACGAATGCGCGCCAGCAGCGGGTGTTCCGGGTTGATTTCCAGCACCGGTTTCACATTGGGCGCTTCCTGGCCGGCGGCCTTCAACATGCGCAGCAAGTGCGGGCTGAGTTCATTCTGGCCCACCACCACGCACGCCGGCGAATCCACCAGACGCAGCGTCACGCGGACTTCCTTGACCTGCTCTTCCAGCGTCTTTTGCAGGCGCTCGACCAAGGGCTTGAAGTCTTCAGCCACTTCGGCTTGATGCTTCTTTTCTTCCTCGTCGGCCAACTCGGCCAGGTCCAGGCCGCCCTTGGCCACCGACACCAGCGACTTGCCGTCGAATTCGCGCAAGTAAGACAGCATCCATTCGTCAACGCGGTCCGACAGCAGCAGCACTTCGATGCCCTTCTTGCGGAAGATTTCCAGATGCGGGCTGTTGCTGGCGGCGGCGAAGGTGTCGGCCGTGACGTAGTAGATCTTGTCTTGGCCTTCCTTCATGCGCGACACGTAGTCAGCAAACGACACCGTCTGCGCCTGGTCGCCCGAATGCGTGGACGCAAAGCGCATCAGCTTGGCGATGCGTTCCAGGTTGGCGGAATCTTCGCCCGCGCCTTCCTTCAGCACCTGGCCAAATTCCGTCCAGAACGTGGCGTAGTCTTCCGGCTTGTTCTCGGCCAGGTCTTCCAGCAGCGACAGAATGCGCTTGGCCGACCCTTCACGAATAGCGCGCACATCGCGGCTTTCTTGCAGGATTTCGCGCGACACGTTCAGGGGCAAATCGGCCGAATCAATCACGCCACGCACAAAGCGCAGGTACGACGGCAGCAGCTGATCGGCATCGTCCATGATGAAGACACGCTTCACGTACAGCTTCACGCCGTGGCGGCCGTCGCGGTCCCACATGTCCATGGGCGCGTGCTTGGGCACATACAGCAGCTGCGTGTATTCGCTGCGGCCTTCCACGCGGTTGTGCGTCCAGGCCAACGGGTCGTCGTAGTCGTGCGACACCGTCTTGTAGAACTCGCGGTACTGCTCTTCAGTAACTTCCGACTTGCTGCGGGCCCACAGCGCATTGGCCTGGTTCACCGTTTCCAGTTCTTCGGTCTTGACCTGCTCGCCCTTTTCCTGATCCCACTCTTCCTTGGCCATGCGGATCGGCAAGGAGATGTGGTCGGAATAGCGGCGCAAGATTTCGCGCAGCTTCCAGCCGTTCAGGAATTCATCTTCGTCGGCGCGCAGGTGCAAGGTCACGTCGGTGCCGCGCGTGGCCTTCTCGGCGGCGGCAATCGTGAATTCGCCCTGGCCGTCGGATTCCCACTGGATTGCGTCCGTGGCGCCGGCGCGGCGGCTGACCACGGTGACCTTGTCGGCCACGATGAACGACGAGTAAAAGCCCACGCCGAATTGGCCGATCAGCTGCGCGTCTTTTTGCTTGTCGCCCGTCAGTTGGGAAAAGAATTCCCGCGTGCCGGAGCGCGCGATGGTGCCCAGGTTGGCCACGGCTTCTTCGCGCGACAGGCCAATCCCGTTATCCGAGATGGTGATGGTGCGGGCAGCCTTGTCGTAGCTGACCGTGATGGCCAGCTCGCCATTGCCTTCCAGCAATTCGGGCTGGTCGATGGCTTCAAAACGCAGCTTGTCGCAGGCGTCCGAGGCGTTCGACACCAGCTCGCGCAGGAAAATTTCCTTGTTGCTGTACAGCGAATGGATCATCAGGTGCAGCAGTTGCTTCACCTCGGCCTGGAACCCCAGGGTTTCGGACGTGGAAGACGTGGCGGTTTGGCTCATGGTTCTACGTGAAGTAAAAAAATTAGGGACAAATAAAAAGGGACCGCAAATACCGGGATCCCGGGGCGAGGAGCCCGCGCGGAATCCGGGAAACCCTACTGAGGTGGGGGCTATCGGGAACTTTTCAAGGCCCCGTCGCGGCAGCGGCGCGATCCCCGCTAAA
>NZ_LBHW02000034.1:0-68988 GCF_001005835.2 Achromobacter sp. LC458 | reverse complement strand
GCCTTCCAGACGCAGCGTCGCGCGCACCAGGCGCTGTTCTTCCTGTTCGATATCCGACAAACTCTGCCGCACGCTGTCCACATGGTCGGCGGCGGCTTTGCGCGCCTGTTCGGGCTGGCGCCCCGTCACCGCGTTGTACAGCCGGGTGTGCTGACGGTCGATCTGCCGCTTTTCCGGTTCGCGGTGATACAGGTTATTGACGCATGCAAAAACCGACCCCAGCAGCAGGTCGGTCAGCGATTGCAGCGTATGCACCAGCACCGGGTTGTGCGACGCCTCGCAGATCGCCAGGTGAAACGCGTGGTCCAGATGGGCGTGCGTGGCTGTGTCGGTGGCCGTGCCCTGCGCGGCAACCATGTCGTCATAACGCCGGCGGATCATGATGAAGTCGGCTTCGGTGCCCCGGATGGCAGCCAGCCGGGCGGATTCCGCTTCAAGCAACGAGCGCACTTCCAGCAGGTCGTACAGCGTGCGCGGCTGCGAATTGAACAGGTGCATCAGCGGCCCGGCATCCACCTTCGAGATGTGCGCCACGAAGGACCCCTTGCCTTGCGCGGTGTGAATGATTTCACGCGCGCGCAGCAGCTTCAGGCCTTCGCGCAGCGCGGTGCGCGACACGCCCAGCTTTTCGGTCAGTCGCCTTTCCGACGGCAAGGCCTGCCCCGCCTTGAGTACGCCATCCAGGATCAGGCGTTCGATTCGCTCGGCGACTTCATCCGCCACCTGGCGAGGCTTTTCTTCTGTTTCCGCGTACATGCAATCTCCGCACCAGTGGTATGACCAAGCCGGCCATTGGGTTTCGGCTATCCGCCACACCTCTGTAAGGTGCTGATATAAAAACACAAAAATCGCCTGCCTGTCTTACGGCGACTAAATAAACTGGTATGACCAGTTGGTTTTCGGGTAGACATGGGCGCGGGTGCGAACGATGATGTCAGGACAGATTCGCCCGGCGCCCGGCGCCGGCCAGCCCTTCTTACCGCTAGAGACCCGCATGACTCAACGCACCCAGCAACACGGCCTGCAAGTGGCGGCCAATCTCACCCAATTCATCGAACAGGAAGCCCTGCCCGGCACCGGCCTGGATGCAGACAGCTTCTGGCAGGGTTTTGCGGCGCTGGTACATGACCTGGCGCCCAAGAACCGCGCCCTGCTGGCCGAACGCGACCGTCTGCAAGCCGAGCTCGACGCCTGGCACCGCGCCAACCCCGGCCCCATCGCCGACCCGGCCGCCTACCGCAAGTTTCTGGAAGGCATCGGCTACCTGCTGCCCCAACCGGCAAGCGTGCAAGCCACCACCGACAACGTCGATACCGAAATCTCGCAGCAGGCCGGTCCGCAGCTGGTCGTGCCGATGTCCAACTCGCGCTATGCATTGAATGCCGCCAACGCACGCTGGGGCAGTCTGTACGACGCGCTTTACGGCACCGACGCCATCCCTGCCACGCCCGGCGATACGGGCAAGGGCTACAACCCCGAGCGCGGCGCCGCGGTCATTGCGCGCGCGCGCAGCTTTCTGGACACGGCCGCCCCGCTGGCCAATGGCTCGCACGCCGATGCGCAAAGCTACACCGTTGAAGGCGACCAACTGCGCGTCAACCTGGCCAAGGGCGTGGTCACCGGGCTGAAATTCGGCTCGCAATTCGCCGGCTACCAAGGCGACGCGTCGGCCCCCAAGGCCATCTTGCTCAAGAACAACGGCCTGCACTTTGAAATCCAGATCGATCGCGCCAACGCCATCGGCAGCACCGACGCCGCGGGCGTGAAAGACGTGCTGGTCGAAGCCGCGCTGACCACCATCATGGACTGCGAAGACTCGGTTGCCGCCGTCGATGCCGACGACAAGGTGCACATCTATCGCAACTGGCTGGGCCTGATGAAGGGCGACCTGACCGAAGCCGTCACCAAGGCCGGCAAAACCTTCACGCGCAAGCTGAACGCCGACCGCCAGTACACGCGTCCGGACGGCAGCGCGCTGACCTTGCACGGCCGCTCGTTGATGTTCGTGCGCAACGTGGGCCACCTGATGACCAACCCGGCCATTCTTGACCGCGACGGCCAGGAAATCCCCGAAGGCATTCTGGACGCCGTCGTCACCAGCCTGGCCGCGCTGCACGACCGCACCGCCAAGCTGAATTCGCGCACCGGGTCCGTCTACATCGTGAAGCCCAAGATGCACGGCCCGGCCGAAGCGGCCTTCGCCAGCGAATTGTTCGACCGCGTCGAAGACCTGATCAAGGTGCCGCGCAACACCCTGAAAATGGGGATCATGGATGAAGAGCGCCGCACCAGCATCAACCTGAAAGCGTGCATCGGCGCCGCCGCATCGCGCGTGGCGTTCATCAACACGGGCTTCCTGG
The DNA here is from genome assembly GCF_001005835.2 of Achromobacter sp. LC458. Classification (NCBI taxonomy): domain Bacteria; kingdom Pseudomonadati; phylum Pseudomonadota; class Betaproteobacteria; order Burkholderiales; family Alcaligenaceae; genus Achromobacter; species Achromobacter sp. LC458. Next base: position 66,628 of record NZ_LBHW02000034.1, on the reverse strand, counting down.
ACCGCACCGGCGACGAGATGCACTCCAGCATGGAAGCGGGCCCGATGCTGCGCAAGGGCGACATGAAGTCCACCGCGTGGATCACCGCCTACGAACGCAACAACGTGCTGGTGGGCCTGGACACGGGCCTGCGCGGCCGCGCCCAGATCGGCAAGGGCATGTGGGCCATGCCCGACCTGATGGCCGCCATGCTGGAACAGAAAATTGCCCATCCGAAGGCCGGCGCCAACACCGCCTGGGTCCCCTCGCCCACGGCCGCCACGCTGCACGCGCTGCACTATCACCAGATCGACGTGCAAGCGGTGCAGAAGGAACTGGAACGCACCAAGCTGGACAGCGTGCGCGACGACTTGCTGGGCGGGCTGTTGAGCGTGCCGGTGGGCGATCCGTCCAAGTGGTCCGCCGCCGACATCCAGCAGGAGCTGGACAACAACGTGCAGGGCATCCTGGGATACGTCGTGCGCTGGATCGACCAGGGCGTGGGCTGCTCGAAGGTGCCCGACATCCATAACGTCGGCCTGATGGAAGACCGCGCCACGCTGCGCATTTCCAGCCAGCACATCGCCAATTGGCTGCGCCACGGCGTGACCAACAAGGAACAGGTCACGGAAACCTTCAAGCGCATGGCCAAGGTCGTTGATGGCCAGAACGCCGGCGACCCGCTCTACCAGCCGATGGCCGGCAATTTCGACACGTCGCTGGCCTTCAAGGCGGCCTGCGCACTGGTGTTCGAAGGCTTGACGCAGCCCAACGGCTATACCGAACCGTTGCTGCACAAGTACCGTCTGCAATTCAAGGCCGCCGCGCAGGCCTGACCGCCGATCGCGCGGATCATTGCACACCAAACCGGGCAGCTTGAGCTGTCCGGTTTTTTTTGCTCTGCATCAGGCTCGCGCCAGCGCATGTGGACTGCTGACCGGCGGCTGGCGACTCGCGACTCGCGACTGCACGCAAAAAATAGCCGGCCCATTTCGCACGACCGTGCTAAATTCCGCTTCATGACTGCCAAAACGGAAAAAAGCGAGCTGACCTTGGCGGCCATTGTGGACGCGGCCTTGGCCATGGCCGCCACCCAGGGCATGGAAAGCCTGTCGCTGGGCCAGGTCGCCAAGCGGCTGGGCATCAGCAAAAGCGGTGTGTTTTCCCGCGTGGGCTCGCTGGAAGCCTTGCAGCAGGCCGTGCTGGACGAATATGACCGCCGCTTTGTGGCGGCCGTTTTCACCCCTGCCATGGCGTACCCGCGCGGGCTGCCCCGCTTGACCGCGTTGGTATCGCTGTGGGTGGAACGCGCCAGCAACGTTGAAATGGCCACGGGCTGCGTCTACGTGGCCGGCGCGTTCGAATACGACGATGTGGAATCGCCGCTGCGCGCCTTGCTGGAAAACAACCTGCGTCGATGGCGCGCCGCTATGGTCCGCACGGTGCGCCAGGCGCTGGACGCCGGCCATCTCCGGCCGGATACCGACCCCGAACAACTCGTCTTCGAGGTGTACAGCCTGATGATCGGGCTGATGCATGACGCGCGTTTCCTGCGCGATCCGCAAGCGCCCGCGCGCGTGCGGGCGGCCTATGACAGGCTGATATCAACGTACCGCAGCTTCACAATTTCAGAATGACGGGTGGCGTGACAGGCGTGGAAGCACGCCTGTGGCTCGATCCGGATTGATTTGACGCAGGCGGCATCGTCCGCCCCCTTGCCGGCCGATGCCGGCGTTTTAATCGCTCAATTTCGCACGATCGTGCGAAATATGAACAGGAGCTTGTCATGTGGATACTGATCGCGCTGGCCGTCTTGGCCGTCATCGCCTGCCTTTGGCGGCAATGGACGGCGCTGCTGCGTCAATTGCCCGACCGCGCCGAACATCTGGTCCTGTTCTAGTGAACAACGGCGATCCCGGTCTATATTCCGGTCTAGTCCCAATCGAATTTCGCCATGCCGCGTTCCGTCCATCTACTGATCGTCGATCCGCAGAACGACTTCTGCGATTTGCCCGAGCCCTACCTGCCGCGCGACCCGCTGACCGGCCAAGCCACGCAGCCCGCGCTGCCCGTGCCCGGCGCGCATGCCGACATGCAGCGGCTGGCAAGTTTCATTGACGCCACCGCCTCCGCACTGACCTCGATCACCGTAACGCTGGACTCCCACCATCGCGTCGACATCGCGCATCCCACGTTCTGGCACACCGGCAAGGGCGAGCCCGTCGCCCCCTACACGCCGATAACCGCCGCGCAGCTGCGCGCCGGCCAGTTCGTGCCACGCCATGCCGACGACCTGCCCCGAACCGCCACCTACCTGGACGAACTGGAAGCACGCGGCCGCTACACGCTGATGGTGTGGCCCGTGCATTGCGAGATCGGCACCTGGGGGCACAACGTGCATCCCGACGTGCGCGCCGCGTACAACCGCTGGGAAGACGCCGGCCAATTCATCGTGCGCAAGGTGCCCAAAGGCACCAACCCGTGGACCGAGCACTACAGCGCCTTGATGGCCGAAGTGCCAGACCCCGACGATCCGCGCAGCCAGTTGAACCGCGCGCTGCTGGGATCGCTGGATCGCTCAGACCTGATTCTGGTCGCGGGCGAGGCCGGCAGCCATTGCGTGCGCGCCACCGTCGAACATCTGGCCGAGCATCTGCCCGGCGGCAACCTGTCCCGCATCGTCCTGCTGACCGATTGCATGAGCCCCGTGGCCGGATTCGCCGACGCACAAACCGCGTTCTTGCAACGCATGCGAGACCTGGGCATGCAAGAACGCACCAGCGTGGACATGGCGCGCGCATTGCAACACTGAGCGCGCAATGACAACGGCCGCCTGCAAATGCGGGGCGGCCGTGATGGGAAATCGGATTCACTGCTGACTGCTGGCTGCTCAATGCGGAGCGCTGACCGGCGCGAAAATCCGCGCCGTCGCGATTTTTTTACGTCTGGCCGCAGTTACACAGCGGGTGCGGATTCGGCTGCGGCTGCGGCGGGCTTGGCTGCCTTGTCGCACTCCACATACAACGCACGGATGGCCTCGCACAATGCGGGCGGCTGCTGGAATAGCCGCGACACCAGCAGGCAACCTTGGACGGTGGCAAACACCGCGCGGCCGGCCGCATCGGCGGTACCCGAGAACTTCAGCGTCCCCTGCGCCGCGCCTTCAGCCAGCACACGCGCCAGCCACGCTTCGTGGGCACGGAAAAATCCCTGCAACGCGCCGCGCACACGGTCGGAAAGGCTCATGATGTCGGCGGCCAACATGCCGCCCAAACACAGTTCGCCCGAGCCGCAAGCCCGCGATTCCATCATCGACAGGTATTGCTCCAGCTGCGCCTGGGCGGGCTGCGCGGTATCAATGGCACGGACGGCGCCCAGCGCGCGCGCGCTGTAGGCCTCGACTGCTTCATACAGCAGGTCGTCCTTGCCAGGAAAGTAGTAGTGGATGCTGGACGTCTTCACGCCCACATGCTCCGCCAGATCGCGGTAGCTGAAACCATTGCATCCGCGCGTGCGGATGAGCTTCTCGGCGTGCGCCAGCAGCAGGTCTCGGGTGGTGTTGGGGGTCGGGGTGTCCATGGCTGAATATTACCTACTAATAGGTCGGTCCGTCATTGGTGGCCGCCCTAGGGTGTGGGCCTTGGCCCGTGCGAACCCCGGCCGGGAAACATCCCGCCCCCCGGGGTTCGCATGTGCCGGCATCGGCTTAGCCTTGCACGGGCGGGTAGTCCAGTTCGCCGCTTTCGGTCAGGCCTTGAGCGCGGGCAGCCGCCAATTCCTGCTTGACCTGTTCGCGGCTCTTGTCGGCGCCAACCGACGCGAATGACGTGGCGGCGTAGCCTTCTTCGCCCGACACCAGCTGCCCATTCGCGCGGGCGGCGGCCAACTCTTGCTGCACTTGGGCACGCGTCACGGTGCTGGCGGTGTTCAGTTCGGGCGGGTAGTCCAGTTCGCCGGCTTGAGCGGCGGCACCGATGAACGAGGCGGACAAAATCAGGGCGGATACGAGGGTCTTCATGGTGAATCTCCAGTAGAAAGGGATGCTGCGTGATGCGGATCAGGGGTACGTCGCGTTTGTGAAGCTATCTATGACTAGATAGACAAGCACTTAAAAAAATCAGCCTTGAACGGGCGGGTAATCCAGTTCGCCGCTGTCGGTCAGGCCTTGAGCACGGGCAGCGGCCAGTTCTTGCTTGACCTGGGCGCGGGTCTTGTCGGCGCCAACGGAGGCAAACGCGGTCGCGGCGTAACCTTCTTCACCGGACACCAGCTCGCCATTTGCACGGGCGGCGGCCAGTTCTTGCTGCACTTGGGCACGCGTCACGGTGCTGGCCGTGTTCAATTCGGGCGGGTAGTCCAGTTCGCCGGCTTGAGCAGCGGCACCGATGAACGAGGCGGACAAAATCAGGGCGGATACGAGCGTCTTCATGGTTGATCTCCAGATGAATAAACGAGGCTTGCGTTGATTCGATTAAGCTACGGTTTTTGGTTTAGCTATCTACTTGTAGGTAGACAACCGAGGAAATAAAAAAGCGGTCCTACTGTATTTCTGGCTTCGGCGTCAGCGGCGTTTTGCGTGTGCTGCGTCGATGGATGAATCTTACCTACTACTAGATAGACAACGCAAGCGGGTTTTGTGAAACCAAATATTTCGGCCTATCGGGTCGCCGCCACCAGTACCATCATCGGCCGATCCCTCTCTTCGGCAAGCGCGGGCTGGGCGGCCAGTTGTTCCTGGGTAGGCGCCCACTCTTGCACGTGCGTGATGGTGAACCCGGTCTGGATCAGCAAGTTCAGATAAGCGCCCAGCGTACGGTGCTGCTTGATGACGCCCTTGGCCAACCAGTCCGTGGTGCGCGGCCCTTGAACGGCGTACTGGTTCAGCGGCCAGATGCGCCGGCCCGAGGGGTCCTGCACGAAGGCGGGGCTGGCGGGCGCCGTGTAGATCGGGTGTTCCGCCGAGAACACGAAATGCCCGCCCGGCACCAACGCTTGATGGACGGTGGCAAAAAGCTTAGCCAGCCGCTCGATGTAGTGCAGCGTCAACGAGCTGTAGGCCAGGTCGTAAGTAGCTGGCGGCAATTGCAGTTGTTCCAGGTCGGCGCGCTGATACACGATGCCGCCGGCGGCTGCCGAGGCAGGCGTGCCACCACGAGCCCGGTCCAGCATGTTTTGCGACACGTCCAGACCCAGTATCTCGCTGGCGCCCTGCGCCTGGGCCCATCGGCAGAACCAGCCGAAGCCGCAACCCAGGTCCACGACGCGGCGGCCCTGCAACGGTGGAATCAGCGCGCGTAACGCCGGCCATTCGGGCGCGCCGTCCAGGCCGTGCACCGACCGCGCCATCTGGCTGTAAGCCTCGAAAAACTCGGCAGTGTCATAGATGTTTTGCGTCATGGTGGTGTGCCCCTTGCGATGCGCCAGCGCCGGCCCGAACCGGGCTCGGCAAGACTTGGCCGGCGTTGCTGCACCTTACCAGGACCGTGGCGACGCGCCATAGCGCGCCTTGAAGACCTTGCTGAAATGGCTAAGGCTGGAAAAGCCGACCTCGCCCGCCGCCTGCGTCACGCTCATGCCTGCTTGCAGCAGATCCGATGCGCGCGCCAGCCGCATTTCGCTTAAATACGCATGCACCGATCTGCCCACGCATTCACGCATCAACTGCTGAAGCCGCTTTTCGGACAAGCCTACTTCCCGGGCAAGGCGCCCCGGCGGCCAATGCTCGGCGCACCGATCGCGCAATAGCTCGCACGCGCGGTGCACGCGTTGATGTTCGTGCGCCAAGGGGCCCGCCAGCGCGTCGGGCAACGACAGCAATTGCACAAAGGCCGACAGCATTTCCAGCGATTTAGCGCAATACCAAAGCCGCCGCGCTTCCGGCGCGGGTGGGGCCTCGCCGGTCAGGCTGCCCGCCAGCGCCAGCAAGCTGGTCGGGGCATCCAGCGATGCCACCAGGGACCCTTGCGCCGGCACGCTGACGTCGCGGTGAAACCGCTTGCGCAGCAGCGCAACCGGCATCGAACCACTTGCGCGCGTCAACGCGTCGGGCGTGTAGCGCACGTCTATCATCCGCACGCGGCGATGGGCCGGCAGGTGTGTTGCCCAGCCGACGGCGTGTTCGTGGTTGAACAAAAGCGCCGCGCCACCGGCCACCTTCAGGGGCTCGCCGCCTTCCACCGCCAGCACAGCCTCGCCTTCCAGCCAGACCTGCATGCCGAACACCGGGGCGCCCGGCGCGGGAATCGTCAGCGTCCGACGGGGCGATCCGTCCAGCACCACCAGGCTGACGCCGTCGTCCACCCTCAGCACGCGCTCGATCACGTCTTCCCAATCATCCGTGGCCGGTACGGTCGGCAGCGTGCCGCGCCACCACTCGTGCCGCTTGGGCGGTGCGGTGCTGGGCTCGGGCAGAGACAGAATGGGCAAGGGCGCGGCGGCGCTGGCGGGCATGGGAAAGGGGCGCAAAAACGGGGCAGCAGCAAAACCGTCAAACGGCGCCGAAAAAACGTCAGACAGCAAAAGCGGGATCTGGAATCATGCCGACGCACAGAAATGATTCTTGTTAATTATAAATTGATCCAGGGGTAACACCGTGTCCTTTTCAGTCAAGCCGCTGCCGCTGGCGTTGCTGGCCGCCCTTGCGGCGTCCGCATCCGCCTCTGCCATCGCGCAAACCACCCAGCCCGCCCAAGCCACCGGTAACGGCGTCACCACCCTGGCGCCGGTCGTGGTGCAAGGGGTGCGCGACGCGTCGCCGACCTCCGGCGCGGACTATGTGGCCACGCGCAGCCGCTCGGGCACCAAGTCAGATGCCGAACTGATCAACACGCCCCAGACGATCAACGTCATTACCCGCAAAGAAATGGACGAACGCGGCGTCACCTCGGTCGCGCAAGCCGTGCGTTACACCCCCGGCGTCTTCGCCCAATACGGCGACAACGACGTGCGCTATGACTGGCTGACCGTGCGGGGCTTCACGCCGTCGCGCTATCTGGACGGACTGCTGCTGCCCTTCGGCGCGCGCGGCTATTCGCAACCGCGCATCGACACCTACGGCCTGGAACGCATCGAAATCCTGAAAGGCCCGTCGTCCGGACTGTATGGGCAAAGCGCGCCAGGCGGCCTGGTCAACATGACCAGCAAGCGCCCCACCGCCGAACCCATCAATGAAGTGGTGTTGCAGGCAGGCAGCTTCAACCGCTATCAAGGCGCGTTCGATTTCTCGGGCCCCGCCGACGAAGAAGGCAAGTTTCTGTACCGCTTGACGGGCACGCTGCGCGACAGCGACACGCAATACCAGCACGTAGACGATGAACGCCAGTTCATCGCGCCCAGCTTCACGTGGCGCCCGTCATCCGACACCAGCTTGAACGTCAGCGCGCAGTACCAGAAGATCACCAGCCACGGCGGCGGCGGCGCCCCCGTGCTGCCCGTCATCGGCACGCTGGAAAAAAGCGCCACGGCGGGCTACATCCCGCGCGACCGCTTTGTCGGCGAGCCCGGATACGACATCTTCACCAACGAACAAACCATGGTCGGCTACACGCTGGACCACCGCTTGAACGACACGTGGAGCCTGCGCCAAAGCGCCCGCTACACCAATGTCGACACCAACACGCGGCGCGTGCAGATCGGCGCCATGGTGTCGGACACGCAGGCCATCCGTTACGCCTGGGCGTTTCCGGAAACGTCGCATACCTTCCAGATCGACAACCAGTTGAATGCCAAATTCAACGCCGGTCCCACGCGCCATGACATCACCTTCGGCCTGGACTACCTGCGCGAAAAATCCCGCTATAACGAAAGCAGCCTGGGCCTGATGCTGCCCCCGGCCTCGCCGCTGTTCAACGTGTTCGACCCGGACTACGGCACGTCCGTGACGCGCCCGCCCACGGCCACCAAAATCAACATGACGCGCAGCCAGCTGGGCCTGTACGCGCAAGACCAGATTGAACTGGACCGCCTGCGCTTCACCTTCGCCGGCCGTTATGACTGGACCGAAGGCACCACCGACAACGGCGTCGCGGGTAGCGGCGGCCAATGGGGCTGGACGTCGCGCAGCGCCGATGCCGACCGCTTCACCGGCCGCGCCGGCGTGACCTACCGCTTTGACAACGGCATCGCGCCGTACTTCAGCTATTCCACGTCGTTTCAGCCGATGACCGGCATCACGCGCGACGGCTCGCCGCTCAAGCCCACTACGGGTGAGCAATACGAGGCCGGCGTGAAATACCAGCCCGAGGGCTACGACAGCTTTGTCACGCTGTCGGCCTTCCAGATCACGCAGAAAAACGTCAGCACGCCCGACCCGGTCAACACCAGCTTTGTGGTGCAGACGGGCGAAACGCAGGTGCAGGGCATCGAGCTGGAAGGCAAGGCCAGCTTTGACAGCGGGCTGGACCTGACGATGTCGTATGCGCTGAGCGATAGCGAAGTCACCAAGACCAACGTCGCCGCCCAGCGCGGCAACCAGATGATTTTCGTGCCGCGCCATCAAGCCGCGCTGTGGGCCGACTACACCCTGCGCGAAGGTCCGCTGCAAGGCGTCGGCGTGGGCGCGGGCGTCACGTACCGTGGCGGCTTCTACGGCGACTTGAACAACCGCTACGCCCTGCCCGCCGTCACCCTGGTGGACGCCGCTATCCGCTACGACCTTGGCCGCGTCAGCCCCACCCTGGCCGGCGCGCAAGTCGCGCTGAACGTGTCCAACCTGTTCGACAAGCGCTACGTCGCCAACTGCCTGGGCACGGCCGTCAGTTGCTACTGGGGCGCCGAACGCACGGTGATGGCGACGTTGCGGTATCGCTGGTAGGTCGGGCCCTACGCCGACAATTGCCGCATGACGGCGATCAGGTCCGACTTGCCTTCGAACCCGATGCCGGGAAGTTCCGGCATCGTGACGTAGCCGCCGTCGACTTTCACACCATCGGGAAAGCCGCCAAATGGCTGGAACAGGTCCGGGTAGCTTTCATTGCCGCCCAGGCCCAAGCCCGCTGCAATGTTCAACGACATCTGGTGGCCGCCGTGCGGAATGCAGCGGCTGGCCGACCAGCCGTGCTCGCGCAGCATGTCCAGCGTGCGCAGATACTCCACCAGCCCGTAGCTCAACGCGCAATCGAATTGCAGCCAATCGCGGTCCGGGCGCATGCCGCCGTATCGGATCAGGTTGCGCGCGTCCTGCATGGAAAACAGGTTTTCGCCCGTCGCCATCGGGTTGTTGTAGTAGTTGCGCAAGGTGGCCTGCAACTCGTAATCCAGCGGGTCGCCCGCCTCTTCGTACCAGAACAGGTCGTACTGCGACAGCGCCTTGGCATACTGAATGGCCGTATCCAGATCGAAGCGGCCGTTGGCGTCCACCGCCAGCTTCTGCCCGTCTTGCAGCACGCTCAAGATGGAATCGATGCGGCGCAGGTCCTCGTCCAGCGACGCGCCGCCAATCTTCTTCTTCACCACCGTGTAGCCACGATCGATGTAGCTGCGCATTTCATCCTTGAGCTTGCCGTGGTCCTGGCCCGGGTAGTAATACCCGCCGGCCGCGTAGACAAACACGCGGCGGTCGGCTTGCCCATTCCCGTAGCGATCCGCCAGCAACTGGAACAGCGGCTTGCCTTCGATCTTGGCGACCGCATCCCACACCGCCATGTCGATGGTGCCAATCGCCACCGAGCGCTCGCCATGGCCGCCCGGCTTTTCGTTCGTGAACATCGCGCCCCAGATCTTGTGCGGGTCCAGATTCTTGCCCGTCGCGTCCACGAGCGATTCTGGGTCGGCTTCCATCACGCGCGGAATAAAGCGCTCGCGCATCAGCTTGCCCTGGCCGTATCTGCCATTCGAATTGAAGCCGTAGCCCACCACCGGCTTGCCGTCGCGGATCACGTCGGTGATCACAGCGACCAAGCTCAGCGTCATCTTGCTGAAATCGATATAGGCGTTGCGGATGGGCGAGCTGATGGGCAGCGTCTGTTCGCGGATCTCGACGATTCTCATGGGTGTCTCCTGATGCGCCGGCTGTGGCGGCGTAGGTAAGTTCAGAACCCCTAGCGTAGAGGCGAATACCCGCACTAAGATTCACCCATATTCATTTGATTATTAACTTTCAGTGAAAACCGACATCGCGTCCGAATTGGAGTTCTTCATCCATCTGGCCCGCCTGGGCAGCCTTTCGGCGGCCGCGCGCGAACTCGACCTGACGCCCCCCGCCGCCACCAAGCGCCTGGCGCTGATGGAACGGCGCTTGGGCGTGCGGCTGGTCAACCGCAGCACCCGCAACCTCAGCCTGACTCCCGAGGGCGAAACCTACCTGGCGCACGCGTCAAAGATCCTTGAAGACCTGCGCGCGATGGAAGACGCGGTTTCCAGCAGCGGCGGCATACCACGCGGCCCGCTAAAAGTGAACGCCACCTTGGGATTTGGCCGCACCACCATCGCCCCGCTGGTCTCGGACTTTGCCAAGCGCTATCCCGACGTGCAGGTACAGCTGGACGTGACGGACCGGCCGGTGGACCTGGTGGAAGGCGGATTCGACCTGGCGATCCGTTTCGGCGAACTGCCCGACAGACGCCTCAGCGCCCGGCGCGTCATGTCCAACGGCCGCTTCCTGTGCGCGTCCCCGCGCTATCTGGACAAGCACGGCACCCCCGCCACGCTGGCCGATCTGGCCTCGCACCGCTGCATCCTGCATACGCAAAACGACGAAGCACACGGCGTCTGGCGATTCACCCGCGAAGGCGAAAGCGTGGCAATCAAGGTGGATGGGGCGCTGTCCAGTAATGACGGGGATATCGTGCTGGGCTGGGCACTGGACGGCCATGGCATCTTGATCCGCTCGGAATGGGATCTGGCCAAGTATTTAAAAAGCGGACGGCTGCGAGTGGTATTACCCGACTACACGCTGCCGTCCGCCGACCTCTTTGTGTATTACCCGCAACGCAGAAATCAAACTGCGCGGGCGCGGGCGTTTATTGATTATCTGGTTGAGGTGTTTCAGCGGGCGGGATGATTACCAGTCGAAGGTGCCTTGGTCGATGCCAACTTGGGGGCCGTCTTCACCGTCAACAGCGCCGGAACCCAAGGATTGGCGGATTTCGCTGATCGATCCATAGGAATCGGGGTGGACGTTCCATCCCACCAAACTGCCCTTGATACCGTTGCCCGAGACGGCTCCGCTGGAATAAGACTGCTCGATCACGCCGGTGTTAAGCCCGACCAATCCTCCCACTGCGTCCTGATCGTGTCGCCCTATGGCGTTGCCGCTAGCGTACGAATTCGCGATCAAACCGTCGTTGCCGCCTACCAGCCCGCCAATCGTACCGATCGGATGCCTGGGGTTGTGAGCGCCGGCAGTCGCCGTACCGCTTGCGGAAGAATCGCGGATCGTTCCGCGTCGCGTGTTCTCTCCGACCAAGCCCCCTACCGCGCTATCCTGGCCGCCATTCGCATCGCCCGATGCGTGGCTGCGATCGATCAACCCGGCGTTATTTCCGACCAACCCGCCCGCGCCTCGGAAGAAGGAACGGGTTGTTGCGTTTCCTGATGCCCGAGAATCGGTGATTATCCCTGTGTCCGTATTGACTCCAGTCAAACCGCCGGAGTCATAATCTCCAACGGAGTTGCCGCGAGCACGGCTGTTGCTGATTTTGCCGCGATTAACGCCGGCCAGCCCTCCCGAATAGAAGGTGGAAGTGACATTCCCCGTTGCGTAGGAATGTTCGATCGTTCCCTCGCGGCTGTTTGTACCGACCAAACCACCGCTCATCGCCAGCCCCCCATGAACGTCTGCTGTCGAATAGGAATGCGCGACGCGCCCGGCGTTGTCGCCGACCAAGCCGCCGGCGTCTCCGACTTGACCGCTATAGACGGAAACGCCTCGCACCACGGTGCTGGAATGTGAATGAAGCACCTCGCCCTCGTTGAAGCCCACAAGCCCCCCAAGCGAGTCTCTGTATTGCGACGTACTGATCTGGCCGGAAGAGTGGGCGTACTTGACCACACCATGGTTGGCGCCAACCAGCCCCCCAACGGAATTGAATCGGTCGGGGCGGTCGACGGAAATGTTCTGGTTCAGCACGCCGATATTCCGGAGCACACCATAGGAAGCGCTGAATACTCCCACCTGTCTTACGGTATTCGAGGAATCGAATTTAATCGTCAGATTGTCGATCGAATGTCCCAAGCCAGTCAGCGTCCCCGTGAATCTGTCTTTGGTGCTCCATCGATCTCCTCCAATGGGAGCAAATCCCCTGCCCGCATTCCAATCCGCCGTCTCGCTCGCGTCGATTTGGTTGGCCAAAGCGTAGTGACCGTCCAGACCCTTCTCAATGGCCTGAAGCTCATGCACATCGCGGATAAGTTGATAATGCTGCCCGTTGATACGCAAGCTTGCTTGTGACCCCGGCAACGTCACTGCGACATCCTTGCCCAGGATATAGTCCGCGTCCGTACCGTGGTTTATGACAACCCCCGCCTTATCCCCACTTGCTTCGACATTCGCATTCAGCCGCACGGATTTATTGGCATCCAGGCTCAGCGTAGTGTCAGCATCCCAGCTGATCTCTTCCAGGACGCGAATGTCGGCTTGGGTGGATGTCAGCGCAATATTGTTGTTGGCCAACTGCTGGTTCAGATGCTCGCCACTGATGCCGCTGACCAACGGCACTTCCTGCGTTGTCACGCTGATCTGATCGGCTTCAAGCGTCAACCAGCCGCCGTTGCCCGCGGCCGCGCGCGTATCAACTTGTGCGCTGCCTTCCATCTGCACTTGCCGACCTTGGACCAGAACATTGCCGCCGTCGCCTTCGCCGCCAGCTGTCGCCAGTAGATTGCCCCGCAGGTCCACGCGTTGACCTTGCACCGTAATATCGCCAGCACTGCCACTGAACGCGCTGGCGTTCAATGTGCCTGCGGCCAATACCGTGCCTTGCACGCCACCGTCCAGCACGATATTGCCCGAGCGGCCATTCAAGCTTTGTGCTTCGATCAGCCCTTGGTTGTTCACCACCGCATGCGCCACGGCATCGCCGGCGCGCGCTTTAAGCGTCACTTGGCCACCTTGCGCCGTCAGCGCGTTGTGGTTGCTGACCAGCGCATTCAGGGTGTCCTGATCTATCTCCACGTTCAGCAGTCCATCGTCTGAAGCACCGAGCGTAATTCGTTTACCCGCCGCCAGCGCGATGGCGCCCTGCTTTGCGCGGATAACACCCTTGTTTTCGACCTGCCCGCCCAGCAACGCGATCGTTCCGCCCTCCGTCGCGACCAACACGCCTTCGTTAACAACGCCTGCCGGTGCCGCGCGATCGCCGACAAAGCGCAGTATGTTTCCTTGCATATCAATATTGCTCAGGTTCAGTGTGGACCCCACCAACCCGCCCACGTTGACCTTTGCCGTCTTGCCGAACAAGATGCCGTTCGGATTAATAATGAACACGCGGCCGTTGGCGTTAAGCTGGCCCATGATCTTGCTGCCGTCGTTGCCGATGACGCGGTTCAGTGCAATGGCGTTGACGTGCGGCTGGTGAAAATCGACCCGACTACCCGAGGCAATATTGAAGCTGTCCCAATCAATGGACAGCTTGTAGGTGGTCTGCTCGATTTTCTGCGACAGGCGATTGGGTTCGGAGATGCTGGCTTGCCCGATGGTGATCTTGCCGCCGGAGGGCAGATTCTGGCCATAGGCCGCACCTGCAAGCAATAGCATGGAGGATGACATGCCCGCCAAAATCGGCAATGCCGTTCTCAATAGAGGGCGTGCACGTCGTTGTCTTTTATTCTTGGTGTTAAGGCCGCGGTGAATCATTACGTTCTCCTCGTCTTGATAATCCAGACGAGGCTAGCACGCGATATAACGGAAACGCGAAATCATAAAATCGGCAACTTAATAATGATGATTACGCTGCATATTTCGTATTCTTCTTATTGATCGAATATAAAAAAAGCCCTCGCTTTTGCGAGGGCTCTTTCATAGCTGCGTAGCCGTTCGGAAAAATCAGAACGGTTATGCATACCTAAGTTTGTAAACTTCTAAATTTCGCCAGCAACGATGGGGATTTTCTCAATAGGGAGAGCACTGAGAAAAGGTTCATGTAAACAAATGCCGACCGACCAACGAGGTTGTTTACAGTCCTCCACGAACCCGTGAAGCGTATGGGCTTGAATGGACAGGCAGGAACTATACAACTGGCAGATCAAGCTTGACACCGAAGTGCCCCGCATCCGCAGGTGAACGGTGCCACCCGCCGACTATCATTGCATCACACTTACAGACGATCTGCGCATGGCCCAATTGTTTTAATTGCTTTCGATAAAGGCGCGCATTCTGTCGCGACAGATACCCTACTCTCTGTCCTTCAATAGTCACTCGAACGGCTCGATTGTCATGCGGATTGGAGTCCTCCAAGTAAAGGATGGCCTCTGTCACATACTCGGCGCCGTCCTCTGAGCGACCGCCACTGATGGCACAGCATGCACTCCTCCACAATGGCCCTGGTGGTGTGCCAGTCATCTGAGGCCGCATTCCAGCGAATTATCTCGTCGGGTGTGGTGTACGCCTCCCACACCCGTTCAATCGGGGCTCGTACGTTCGTCTCGACGGTGAGTTGCATAGCGGCTCTCTCCAGTTTGGTGGCAGCGGGTTGTTCACTGCCATTTGCGGGGTGAACTGCAGATATTACCGTGCAAAGGCCTATTGTGACGTAGGCAGAAAGCGACACGGGCGGCGCTTACCAGGCGCTGCGACCATCCTTCTGTGTTGCATTCCGCGTCCCGCTGCCATGCCTATGTCATACCGACGATCTACCATCCTTTCATGATCGATCTGTAGATCAAAGTAACTTATTGATTGCATAGTCGAATCAAACATGCCGGAAGGAGCCGCAGTTTGCCCTCCCGATTATTCGTTGGAAGACCTCGGAGCATCACCATGTTTGCAGAGCAGCAACGCGAATATCTCGACAAGGGATATACGAAGATTGAAAGCTTTTTCTCCGCGGAGGAAGTAGCGAAGATTCTTGAAGACGTCAAGCAAATTGAATTGGGAGCTATTGGCGTAGCTTCGGACAATGAGACTTACCAGTTCGAAAAGAAGAATGGCGAGACGACGAAGCTACTGCGTCGCGTCGAGAATCCTCACCTTTATTTCGATGCAATAGATTCTTTGGTCAGGTCGGAAAAAGTCGTCGATTTGCTTCGGCATTTCCTGGGCGAAAACATCCGTTTGCACAATAGCAAAATCAACTTCAAGCCGCCATCAGGCGCGCCAGTCCAGTGGCATCAGGACTGGGCATTCTATCCCCACACAAACGATGATTTTCTTACTCTCGGAATTTTCCTCGACGAGACAAGTGAGAAGAATGGCGCGATGGCATGCTTGCCAGGCTCCCACAAAGGAAAAGTGTACGACCACCGGAACGTCGAGACGGGCAAGTTTTGCCACGCGATCTCTCGCTCCAACTGGGACGAAGCGCTCGACCCGACAGAAGGGGAGTTACTAACGGGACCCGTAGGAACTGTCACGTTGCATCACGTCCGGACCCTTCATGGTTCAGGCCCAAACCACTCAACGATCAGGCGGCGTTTTCTGCTCATCGGCTATGCCGCGGCTGATGCTTGGCCACTTCTGGGCTGTGGCAACTATGGGGATTATGAAAGCCTCATGGTCTCTGGCCGATCCACCGTATTCCCGCGCATGGTGGAACTCCCTTTGACTATCCCGTATCCGTTGTCGATGTACGGTGATCGCATCTTTGAAAGTCAACGAGCTTTGACTCAAAAGTACTACTGAAGTCTTTAACTCACTGAGGTCATAATGCAAGTTTTTACTCTGTTTTCGAAATTCAAGAAGGCGTTAACGCGCGCCATTCTTGCCTTTATCGCCACAATCATAGTGTGCACACCCGCGCAGGCAGCTGAGGTTGTCAATGGGAAACTTCACCTGCGTTTTGCAATTGCGCCGGTGCGTCCAACGCCTAGCCAGACCATCAAAGAGTTTGAGCCGATATTCAAGTATCTCGCCGACCAGCTCGGCGCGACCTATGAAATCGTCTCCCCGGAAAGCTGGGCGGCAATATCTGTGGCAATGACAAATGGCCATGTCGATGTGGGCTGGCTCGGACCCTGGGGCTATGTCTTGTCGAATAAAAAGGCCGGCACCGAAGTGCTTGCAACGGCCAAGTACCGCGGGGAGCCGTTCTACAAAGCCCTCATTGTCGGTCGCGCCGATCTGCCGATCAAAAAATGGCCCGAGGACGCGAAGGGTTTGAAGCTGTCACTCAGTGATCAGGGCAACACTTCTGGCTGGCTCATCCCGATGGCGTACTTCAAGAGCATCGGCATCGACCCTGCGAGCTATTTTGAATATCGTGAAGGTGCCACGTTTGGCCAGAACGAATCACAGATTCAGCACGGACTGATCGACCTCGGATCCGATATGGATCGGGGCCGGAACGGGATGATCGAAGCGGGTCAAATCGATCCTTCGAAGTCCAAGATCGTGTGGGAATCCAGCAAGCTGCCGAACGACGCGATATCCGTGCCGAAGGATTTTGATCCTGCTCTGAAAGCGCGCATCACGGAAATACTGACGTCCTTGTCCGAAGAGAAAGCACAGTCGCTGATGGGCTCGGGCTATAACGGCTTCGTGAAGGCAAAGCACAGCGATTACAAGGTAATCGAAGACGCCGGCCGCATCCTGGGAAAACTGTAAAGCACGAGGGGTCCGTTCTTGGATGAGGGCAGCGGACGACAAGGTGGACTGACGCACGCCAGCTCCTTGTCTCCGCTGCACGAACATACGGGCGCGCATCGCAATACCACAGAGGATGAACCAATGAATCAGCGAATCGAAGAAGTCATGCTGGCTAATGTCAAGAGGGACGTAGCCAGGAGAAAGCGGCATTTTGCAACGTCGGTCGTAGTACTCAGTTTGCTGGCAGTGGCCTGGTACGTGTGTCAGATAGAATTCCAGAAGCTAGGCGCCGGTTTACCGAGACTATGGTCATTCGTCGTGCAGATGTTTCCACCCGACCTGAGCGACCTGGACGTCATTCTAAAAGGGGCTGGCGAGACGCTCGCCATGGCGACGATTGGCACGATATTCGCCACAATCATTGCATTTCCGCTGGCACTCATGGCTGCGCGTAATACCTGTCCGAACAAGTGGACCTATCGGGTATCCCGCGCCATCCTGAACGCCAGCCGCGGCACGGAGACATTTGTCTATGCACTTGTATTTGTAGCAGCAGTGGGCTTCGGTCCGTTCTCCGGCGTACTGGCCATTACTTTCCACATGGTAGGGGCAATCGGCAAAATGTTTGCTGAAGCCATCGAGCCCGTTGACCAAGGGCCGTTGGATGCGCTCGCCTTGACCGGTGCCAGCAGGGCAAAGATTATCCGCTACGGTCTGATCCCGGATGTTATGCCGCACCTGATCGCGAGCGTTCTATACATTTGGGAATTCAGTGTCAGAACGTCCACAGTACTGGGCATCGTAGGCGCAGGTGGAATTGGGCAGACCCTGAAAGATACTGTGGACTTGTTGGAATTCAACAAGATGATTACGGTACTGGCGGTTGTATTGCTGATGGTGTCGGCAATCGATTTCATCAGTGACCGGCTCAGGTACTTGATATTGGACACAAAACGCGAGGGATTCGAAACTCTCCCTGCGAATAACTGATTGCTTCACGTATTACTGGAAGGGCGGTTCGCAATGAAAGATGTAGCGTTGCAGTTAAAGAATGTCGGTAAGTCATACGGCAATAAAGTTGTCCTGGAATCGATTGACTTCGAAGTACGTCACGGCTCAATGGTTGCCTTGCTCGGCACAAGCGGGGCAGGGAAGTCGACGCTTTTCCGATGTCTCACTGGCCTTGAGCCGATTGACTCCGGTTCTATCGTGGCGCTCGGAGAATCCATACATGAACTGTCTCCGGCGCGTCTGCGGGCAGTACGTGGCCAGATCGGGTTCGTGTTCCAACAACTGCACCTGGTGAAAAGGTTCTCAGCACTCGAGAATGTATTGGGTGCGCGTCTGGCAGAGATGCCCATTTGGCGCGTCACATTGAAAAGCTTCAGCCGGGCTGACAAAGTGCTCGCGTTCGAATGTCTGGACCGGGTCGGCATGCTCGATTATGCAAACACGCCTACGCAACTGCTGTCAGGCGGTCAGCAACAGCGTATTGCGATAGCGCGAGCCTTGGCGCAGAAGCCCAAGATTATTATTGCGGACGAACCCGTCTCCAGCCTCGATCCGCTGACGGCGCGCTCGGTTCTGCAAACGCTGAAAGCCGCGGCTACAGATCTTAATGTCGCGGTCCTGTGCAGCTTGCACCAGGTAGACCTGGCACTTGAAGTGTCTGATCGAGTCGTGGGATTGCGGGATGGGCGAATCAGTTTGAATATGGCTAACCAACCGAATGATCAAGGCATGATGCAAAAGATACGATCCATTTATCAGCAGCGTGCCGTACACAGCGACAGAGACGAGCCGTTGCAGCGGCATGTCGCGTAGTTCGTTCCTCAGAGGTCCCATGAAACCAAGAATCGTAACAACGCATCGAATCCACCCCGACACGCTGGCCCTCCTTGAGACCGCCGCTGAAGTAATTTCCAATCAGTCCGATTCAACCATGTCGCGGGAAGAGGTACTGTTGCGCACCAATGATGCGGACGCGATGATGGTGTTTATGCCGGATAGCATAGATGCGGATTTCCTATCCGCGTGCCCCAATCTGAAGGTCATCGGCGCCGCGCTTAAAGGATATGACAACTTTGATGTCGAGGCATGTACCCGCCATGGGATTTGGTTTACGATTGTTCCTGATTTGCTTACGATTCCCACAGCTGAACTAACGATTGGCCTGTTGCTGAGCATCACACGGAATATGCTGCAAGGTGATAATTACATTCGATCACGCCAGTTCAATGGTTGGACCCCGCGGTTTTATGGCACAGGTTTGACGGGTAAAACCGCCGGCATCATTGGGATGGGAGCGGTCGGGCGGGCGGTCGCAAAGCGGCTGGCCGCCTTCGATATGCAAATTCAGTACACGGATCCGCAGCCTTTGCCGCAAGAGTCGGAAAGGGCGTGGAATGCAAGCAGAACATCGCTGGACCAGCTATTGGCGACAAGCGATTTCATCATTCCCATGCTGCCGATGTCGTCAGATACCCACCACACCATAAATGCTCGGGCATTAGACCGCATGAAGCCCGGTGCGTACCTCGTCAATGCCTGTCGCGGCTCCATCGTAGATGAGCGGGCCGTGGTGCATGCGCTTCGGACGGGGCATCTGGGCGGTTACGCCGCAGACGTCTTCGAGATGGAGGAATGGGCGCGTCCCGACAGGCCGCATTCTATTCCTGACGAATTGCTTGATCCTGCTTTACCCACATTCTTTACGCCTCACCTGGGTTCGGCGGTCAAATCGGTACGGATGGAAATCGAGCGTGAAGCCGCCCTCAGTATCCTCGAAGCGTTGCAAGGGCGCATTCCACGCGGAGCGGTCAACCATGTTGGAGCGGGGAGATGACTGAGTGATCAATCTCGATCACGTTGAGAGTTTTCTGGCCGTAGTCGCAGCCGGAGGCTTCCGCGACGCCGCAAAACAACTCGACATTTCGCAGTCGACGGTGACGCAGCATATCAAGCAGCTTGAAGAGTCGCTTAAGACGGAAGTAATCGTGCGAAGCAATGCCGGTTGCAGTTTGACAGCCGAGGGTGAAACTTTTTTGCCGTATGCGCAACAGCTTGTCAACCTGGCGTGTAAAGCCGGAACTCTATTTGAAAAGAAAGATGAAATCACGATTGGGGCGAGTTCTAACACGGGCATATACTTGCTTCAGCCATATATAAAAAAGTTTAAAGAGCGAACGCCATTTTCGGTCAAGGTGGTCATCGATAGAAACGAGGCGATAGCGCGGACCATAGAGAATTACGACGTGGACATCGCTGTCGTCGAAAGATGGGACGAGCGCCCGGGATTCGCTGCCAAGCTGTGGCGACGAGAAGAGCTGGTACTCATCGTACCGCTGGGGCATCCGTGGGCGGGCATGCGGAGTGTTGGGCCGAACCAGCTTGAAAACCAAGTCTTGATCGGAGGCGAGGCGGGCTCGGGCACCGGACGGGTCCTTCGGCGGTATCTTGGTACACGGGCAAATACGCTGGGGGTTTCCTTGCAACTGGGCAGTACCGCCGCTGTAAAAAGCGCTGTGCAGGCAGGACTGGGGATATCAGTCGTGATGAAAGCGTCCGTCGCGAACGAGTCCCGACTTGTCTTGTTTTCAACGGTTCCCTTTGAGGGCGATCCGCCCCGGAAGGAGATCTACATCGTGTTTCGGAATGGCATGCTGAAGCATCCGTCCATCGCTGCTTTCGTCGACATACTTTTGAGCCGTCCGCACTGAATTGGCTTGTGGAGCTCGGCTTGTAACGCCGCCGCCGACCCTGGGCGCCGAAGTTCGGGCTGTCGCGTCGCCACGCCGATTCTTGCCACGGCAGCTTCGGCTACGGCGGAGTGATAGATATGGGCTAGGACAACAAACAAAAAAGCCAGTCAAACGACTGGCTCTTGAAATTTTGAGGACAAAACCTTTGAAGTCTAGCTTCTCATCCCGATAAAGCATCATGTCGCCGATCGGGATCTAAAGCATAAGTCTTCCGGATGGCAGCTTTATGCTTAACGGCACAGTTGCGGAGGTACAGATTAGACGGTATTGAGCTGGTATTGTGCACGGCCCATAGGCCGACGCCCGCATCGCCCCATACAAGCTTATTAATAACTCGTAATCTCGCAGTAAGGTCAACTACAACTTGGCAGCCTTTTGGACAGCTCCGAGTTTAGTTTGATCTCGGTGAACTCTTGGCAGCGGTTGGCTCAGCAACCGGGCATCCAGGCCCCGGTTGCTAGCGTTGTAGGCCCACACAACAAACTGCTCCAACAATCTTTCGTTCTCGACCTTAAGCCGGGTGTTTGCGGCCTCAATACGCTCAAGACGCTCTAAAAGCGCCTGTGCTTCCGTAGCTCCCAGGCCAAAGACTCCTTTGCGCCTAGCATGTGGGAGCCCGGCCACGCGGTCCTTTGTTAGCTGGAAGGCTTGTTTGATTCGGACGCGTTGATTTAGAGCCTGTCTTGTGTACCGGGCGCTAAGTCGCTGCTCGACGACATCGATGAGTAATTCCCAAGTAAGCTTCCCATCCCAGCCATCCAGAATGCTAACTATGGCTTCTATATCTTCGCCTCCCAAGTTACGTGCTCGAGCTTTCGGTCGGTTCTTAGCCACCATTTTCCTCCATCGCGAGCATCAGGCGGCGCATGGTTTCAGTCGATATACTCGCATCAGCAGACGGCTCCGGCCGGTGCGTTAAAGCGGCCCGAGCTACTTTGGCTTGCTCGATTCTTGACGGGACAGGAAGGTTTGACAGTTGGATGACCGCACCATGAGGAATACTGGTGTCATCAAGAAGGGCACACAATTGAGCCAGCCTTTTTACCGTCAGCTCGTGATGGTCCACCCAGCGACTAGCTCCAAAGTAACCGTCAGCATGAGCCTGCTTGGCTGCCTCTAGATTCTCTCTAGCAGTCACCAGCTCATCCCGAATCCTGGCTGACCGAACCTCATCGCCTTTTACGCAGACCTGCTCAGAACAATTGAGGCAGTCAGCATGTAGCTGGCAGGGAGCCATCGTGTAATCATGGATACACACACCGAATTCGGTAGTATGAGCAGTCGGAACTTTAAGGCGAGCGAATTCATCTCGGTGAATTACGATGCGCTTGGGAAGATTGGCCAACGGGCCAAACATCTGGCTGTCATCCCCTAATGCACCACGAATCTTTAATACTAGCTCATCAGCGGACACATGGTCATACGTCGCATTTTGGCGAATGTCCTTCCGTCCGGACCATTTGGCAACATCGAGCTGGCTCAACCCCCCCGCTTGTGCCAGTGTATTTAGATAGTGCCGGAACTGGTGTGTCGTAACCTTGATCGGGCTACCGTCAGGCTCTGTAAATCCGTAACGACTAAAGATGGTTTCATGGTGACTGCCTGTTTTCGGGCCCAGCCTGTTGTTCACCTGGTTGATGCTTACCGTCGCAACAACCCCAGGCCAAGTAGCCTTATCCGCCGCTAGGTCATTTCTACATACAGTGAAGAGTGCATCGCTATACTTCAGACCGAGATCCTTGTTTAGCCAAGGAGCGTGCAATGGGAGCATGGATAGTACATTGCGCTCAATATCAACGAAGCGATAGCACCGTACCCCGCCAATAGTGGCTGTCTGTATGTTTTTGTTCCGGTACCACAAATTTATGATGCTCCGGTCCACGTCCTTTCCGAAGAGAACCCGTCCGACTTCAATGTTCTTAAGGTACTCTTGCCCTCTCAAGTATTCAAACTCGGTCGATAAATAAACTCGACTCGGATTTTCTTCGTACCATCGCGCTACATTACGAGCGTGATCTGTGCGTTTGCGTACCTTCGCAATCGCGTCTACCACCACATCGACCATGGACGGAACGATCCATTTCACCATTGGGTCAGCGCCCTTAGCAGGCCACCACCGAAGACCATAGGCCTCCGATCCATCCGATTGCTTTTGCCGTACCTCACAGTCAACGGGCAAAAGGAGGACCTCATTAATTCGGTCAGGAGCAGCGCACAGGATTGCAGCAATAGATGACACCAGCACGTAGGGAGTTTCATCTGCAAGCCGGAAGACTTTCGGAAGCGCTTCGAGCGCCGCTTCCGAGGGCAACTTTGCGGCGCGCTCCTCATCAAATTGCTTACCGACTCTGCCCCTATCCCGTTGTCGTTTTATAGGATTCTGCCAGTTATTGGATGGAATCATGATAAGGCGGTGCCTTTCTAAGAAAGACGCAATTCGCTCAATCTGGTTTCCAGTACCAAAAGCGCTACCCTCGAAACATTCGCCCGCCATCTGTGCAGCACGATTCAAAAGAGTAGCATCAAGGTGAACCGGACTATCCTTTCCGGACTCCACCAGAGCCTCATGAACCATTCGAAGCGCACTAAGGACGAAGTTTTGGCTTTTGACTGGACGCAACGCGTAGGTATATCGGATGTATGCCTTGGCGAACGACCTAAAAGGCTCCACCATTGCCTCCGGGGTCGGCAGCGTTAGGGAGGGCTGAGTGTAGAAACGCAGTCTCGTACGCTTATTTCCCATGCCCTTGAGTTGTACATGGGCAGAGATATCCCACTCGTCGACATCGAAATCCAAATCTCGGCCATAGGCTGTCAGCTCATTACGGCAAAGCCCAATGAACTGCTTAAGGTTCTCTTGAGCACCTTTTTCTGCCTTGGGGACGAAGAGGACCAATTCAGCGCTCATGGCCATCCTCCGTTGCTACATCGTGCTTTGCCTGGCATTGTCGAACAACCTCAGCGACGGCCAGGATGGTTCGGTCGTTTATCGAGGCAATACGCTCATCAGCTACGACCATCTTACGTTCGCGCTCGGCCAACAGATAGCCCAGCACCGCTTCGTGTGGCCCATCCGCCCACGCCTGGAAACTCTGACATGTGTAACAAGCTATGGGTGCCGAGAAACCGCAATATCCATGACTGCCGCAACTACCCATCGGCTTACAGGTTGACTCTATTCGAGGGTCGAAGACCCTGCTAGACGGATCCCCATTTCGAAGCGCTTTGGACTCATCTGGGATAATGACACCCGCGAATGCTTGAGCCATAGGTGCCAGCGCCATCGCCACCGCCCGATCGATACGTTTGATGATTTCAGGAGTCGCTTGCACATACACACCAACGTTTTGAGTGTCCGTGTGGTCAAGCAATTCTGCGATGATGAGCTCGCCGTGGCCCTCTACTGCTGCCCTGGTTCCGAGGGTTCGTCGGAAGCGGGTCGCGGTAATATGAATGTGATTTCCGGTACGCTCGGAGTAAACCTTGAGTTTGCCCAATGCCCTTACCAACTGGTTGGCAACCTCTTGTCCGGTCCTATGGTATTCCATACCAACTGGCTGATCCCCGGTTTTACGGCCAGGAAAGAGCGGCGCTTGGTTAACGTCGCCCAACTTTCCTTCTAGAGCCGCTCTAACCTCGTTCGCATAGTCATGAAGAAGCTTGCCAATCTGCGGTGTAATCAGCCGCTCTCGGAATTCGAGCCTAGCTGGCTTGCGTTGCTTAACGCGTGGCACGTTCAAACAATAAGTAAGCGAGCCATCGCCAACCTCCAAGACAGTGAAGTCCGACAGTTTCAGCAAGGCGTATTGCGCAGGCCGTTGCCCAAGTAGCATGAACAACCAGGATAGGAGATAGTCGTCTGTGGACAGTGCGCCGGCAGCGTAGGCACGATTCAACGCCACCTGAATGGATTCCAACTCAATATCGGTGAATGGCCCATCATGAGGATCCATTGTGGAAACTGCCACACCTTTTTGGTTGCCTTTGAGTCTAAGTTCTCGCAACGCCGCTATCGCGCTGCCAGCAACGCCCTGGTGGCCAAGGGCATACCACTTCTTAAGGAGCCCAGCCAAAGACCCTAAATACCACCTCTTATCGCTATCAAGCATTGCATGGTAGTTGAGCAAATCAGTTCCTGTGATTTCTTCCACGCTTCCTTCCCGGGCTTCGCCAAGATACTTAAAAAGGTGCTCGGACCGATTGAACATATTTTCCAGGTGTCGCAGCGACCTATTTTCGGCGTACCAGACCAGCGTACTTCGGAAACCAGAAACGAATTTCGGAGTAGCCGCACCCCTCAACCTTGAAAAATCGATGCGTGCAATACCCTGTGCCTCACGGATGGTCCACCTCTCGTCATTAGGGTCGAACAAGATCCCACCACGCGTCCGGACAGACGTGGGCTCCAAGGGGATAGCTGTCGCTAGCAGTGCCATTACAGATCAACCTTCCCGGCCATGTCAGCCTGCAAGTGAAGCGACACCTTTTTGGCCTTCTCTCGCACATGCCGCCGGGTATAGTTTTGTGCCGAATCTGATGTTTCTGACCATCCCATCAGGAATGAACGCATCTTTTGCTCTTCCGCCGCTGGGATATCCAACCGGTCCATCGCGGCAGAGAAATTGTCGTTCCATGTGTGCCGCAAAACATGAGGAGAAAAGTCGTCCGGCAGCTCACGAATCTTGGTGCGTAGAAAAGCAAAGCACTTGTTCAAGGTGCTAAGTGACATGGGTGCTCCGGTCTTGTCGGCCACAAATAGATACTCGTGCTTGCGCGCTCCCTTTAACCGGCTGCGAGCATGAATAACATAGTCATGCGTCAATCGACAAAGGTCTGGCGCCATAGGTAGCAATCGGTCGCGTGTCTTCACTGTGGGCTGCTCTTGTCGTGGGTCCTCTGGAGCATCTGCACGGCGAATAATGACCACTGTTTCCTTCCGGAAGTTAACGTCGGAAACCTTCACGTTTAAGAGTTCTCCCCGGCGCAGGCCGAAGGAATACATCCAACGGAATATCAGCTCATTGCGAAGCTTAGTGAATTCACCGGCCCAGGGATTTTCAAGTGAATTCCTAGCCGTAACTTCTAAAAGTCGAGCAGATACCTCCGGAGAAAGACCTTCCCGAGCGTCTAGAACAGTCCTGCCACCAGAAGAAGGTGCACGCGCTCGCAGTGCTCCGATCACCTGCTGCCGAGACGATTCCAAGGCGCTCAGAGCAGGATTTCCGAAAGGCAGCCTAAGCAGATAAGCAGAGGCCATCCAAGATAAATAGTCAGCAATACGTCGAACTCGATTACCAACGGAGTCTGGATCTATAGCCGGTGCGGCTTGGCGAGCGAAACCCCGTCGAATCCGCTCCAAGGAGACCAAGCCCGCGGGCGTTGCTTTCGCACCTTCGTCAACGCCCATATCCGCTAGGCGCAGGTAGCAAGTCCGGACCAAGGACTCAATCTCGGCCAGGTCGACAATATGACCCTTCTGCAATCGGGCATCAAGGTCGATGCCCCTTTGCTCTAAGAACAAAATGAATACCATAATGTGGCGCAACGCCTGCACGATGGTATTCGCCGCCAGGTTGCGCCCTCGGAGCTGAGTCAGAGCATAAACGGTAGGGTTGAACAACGGCATTCCAACCCGTGTATCGACGAGCACCGGCATGCGTTCGCCTGAAGACAATCTCAATGTTCTTACAACATACGGATTGGGCATTTGTTTACATCTTTATTAGGTGAACCATATGCCGCAGTTTATCCGAAATATTAGAAAAACGTAAACAAGAAAAAACCCCACTAAATCAATAGTGGGGCTGAGTTTGTTTACACTATAAACTGTCTTCCCGGTTAGAACGGAATATCGTCGTCCATATCCGCCAGGTTCGCACCGCTGCTGGCCGGGGCCGCAGCAGGCGCCGGGCGCTGTTGCGGCGCCGGGCGTTGCGCCGGGGCGCGTTGCTGTTGCGGACGCGACGGGGCGTCGTCGTAGCCGCCGCCACCACCGTAGCTGGCGCCGCCGCCACCGCCGTCTTCGCGGCCGCCCAGCATTTGCATCTGGTCAGCCACCACTTCGGTGCTGTAGCGATCAGCGCCGGTGTCCTTGTCTTGCCACTTGCGCGTCTTCAGACGGCCTTCGATGTAGACCGAGCGGCCTTTCTTCAGGTATTCGCCGGCGATTTCAGCCAGGCGGTTGTACATGACGACGCGGTGCCATTCGGTTTCTTCGCGGCGTTCGCCGGAAGCCTTGTCCTTCCAGGTGGAGGTCGTGGCGATGGACATGTTGCAGATTGCAGCCCCTTCCGGGCTATAGCGGACTTCCGGGTCGCGACCCAGATTGCCCACGAGAATGACTTTGTTAACCGATGCCATGCCGATGTCCCTCAGTTGTTGACAGCCTGCGCCTGTGCGTTGCCGCGAGCGCGCCGGCAACAACATAAAAAGCGATGTTGAAGACCGGCTTCATGAAACACGCCGGTCATCATGACAATGACCGGCGACGCCTGGGATCGTGACGACCCCCACTTCCGTGAAGCCCTAAATTGGTACGTATTATCGACGAAAAGCCCCCGCCACGCCAAACGCGATTCGTGACAAAGCGATCCACCCCGGGAATCGATTTAGGGGCTGTTGGGCGCCATAGGCAGCGCGATCAGCGACGGTTGAGGCGTAGTCGGGGACGCATCCCCGGCCCGGTAGCCGGCCCGGTAGCCGGCCCTGTAGCCAGCCCAATCGCCAGCCCTGATCACCCGCCCTCGATCACCGCCCTTGCCGCCTTGATCCCGCCTTGGCGGTCTTACGCCAGCGGCCGCAGCGCCCAGGTCACCGCGAGCCACACCGCCGACAGAATCGCCGCGCCGACGAACACCGCGCTGGCGCCTGAATGGGCCGCCAGCCAGCCTCCCAGCGCACCGCCAGTAAACAGCCCGGCCGCTTGCGCCGTGTTGTAGAAGCCAAGCGCCAGCCCCTTGTACGCCTGCGGCGCCACGCGCGACACCAGCGAAGGCTGCAAGGCCTCCAGCACGTTGAAGGCGACAAAGAAACCGGTCAACGCCACAGCCAGCGTGTAAAAACCATGGCTGGCCGCCGGCAGCAGCGCGCACACCAGCACCAGGCCCGCCACGGCGGCGCGCAAGGCGCCCCGGTGGGCACGACGCTTTTCCGCGACGAACACCACGGGCACCATCAGCACGAACGACACCAGGATGACGGGCAGATAGACCTTCCACAGCTCGCGCGCGTCCAGCCCGCCGACTTTGGCCAGCAAGGCCGGCACCACCACGAACAGCGACACCTGAATCAGATGCAGCACGAACACACCAAAGTTCAGGCGCAGCAAGTCACGGTGGGTCAGCACTTCACGCGGCCGGGCGGCCTGCATGGTGCGGGCTTGGGTGCGCGGCACGACCGGCACCACAAAGCGCGCCACGCCCAGGCAGATCACGCCCAGGCAGGCGATGGTCCAGAACAAGCCCGACAGGCCCCACCAGCCCACCAACACGGGCGACAAGACCAGCGACACCGCGAAAGACAGTCCGATCGACCCGCCCACCATGGCCATGGCCCGGGTGCGGACTTCGTCGCGGGTGGCGTCGGCCAGCCAGGCGGTGACGGCGGCCGAGATCGCGCCCGCGCCCTGGATGGCGCGGCCGATGGTGATCCAGTACACGTCGGTCGCCTGCGCGCAGACGATGCTGCCCACCACGAACAGCAGCAGTCCGAACAGCACAACGGGGCGCCGCCCCCAGCGGTCGGAAGCCAGGCCGAACGGGATCTGCATGAATGCCTGGGTCAGGCCATACATGCCCAGCGCCAGGCCGACGCGCGCGGGGTCGTCCCCGCCGGGCAGGCCGGCAGCCGCGACGGCGAACACCGGCAGCAACAGGAACAGCCCCAACATCCGGGCGGCGAACAGGCCGGCCAACGCGACGCTGGCGCGACGTTCGGAGGGGGTCAATTTCAGCTTGATGTCTGCCGGCATGCGAAAAATTCAACAATGACAAGGGCGGTGCGCGCGCGTGGATGTCACACGCTCACAGTCTGATCTGGCGGTGCGGCGCCGAACGCCGTTCAGTCCAACTTGTCGGACTGCCTTGAACGCGGGAGGTTTCGGCGCGCTATAGTAACAAGTTGGCCTTTGAAACCGCTTAAAAGAGCCTGATGGACACCCGATCGACGTGACAATACGCATACGGGGTGCACGCACCCACAACCTCAAGAACGTTTCGCTGGACCTGCCGCGCCACAAACTGGTGGTCGTCACCGGCTTGTCCGGCTCCGGCAAGTCTTCGCTGGCGTTCGATACGCTGTACGCGGAGGGCCAACGACGTTATGTGGAAAGCCTGTCCGCGTATGCCCGCCAATTTCTCCAGCTGATGGACAAGCCGGACGTCGACCTGATCGAAGGGTTGTCGCCGGCCATCTCTATTGAGCAAAAGGCCGCGGGCCACAACCCGCGTTCCACCGTCGGCACCATTACCGAAATCCACGACTACCTGCGCCTGCTGTATGCGCGGGTCGGCACGCCCTACTGCCCCGATCACGGCCTGCCGCTACAGGCGCAATCCGTCAGCCAGATGGTCGACGCGGTGCTGGGCTGGACGCCCGAAACGCGCCTGGCCGTGCTGGCGCCCATTGCGCGCGGCAAGAAAGGCAGCTTCGAGGACGAATGCGCCAGTTTGCAGGCGCAAGGCTATGTGCGGCTGCGCGTGGACGGGCAGCTGATGGAAATCGACGGCATGGCGCCGTTGAAGAAAACCGAAAAGCACGACATCGACGTCGTCATCGACCGGCTGCGCATCAAGCCGGAAAGCAAGCAGCGCCTGGCGGAAAGCTTCGAAACCGCGCTGCAACTGGCGGATGGGCGCGCGCTGGCGCTGGACATGGACAGCGAACACGAGCAGGTGTTCTCCAGCCGCTACGCCTGCCCGGTGTGCAGCCACAGCCTGCCCGAACTGGAACCGCGCCTGTTCAGCTTCAACAACCCGATGGGCGCCTGCCCCAGCTGTGACGGCATCGGCCAGGTGGGTTTTTTCGACCCCAAGCGGGTCGTGGCCTTTCCTGAGCTGAGCCTGGCCGCCGGCGCCATCCGGGGCTGGGACCGCCGCAACGCCTTCACGCATTCGCTGCTGAGCAGCCTGGCGGCGCATTACGAATTCGATATTGAAGCCCCGTTTGAAGACCTGCCCGAAGCCCTGCGCGACAAGGTGTTGTACGGGTCGGGCGAAGAAGAAATTTCGTTCCTCTACTTGAACGAGAAAGGTCGCAGCACCGTCAAGCGCCACACATTCGAAGGCGTCATCCCGAACCTGGAACGCCGCTGGCGCGAAACGGATTCCGCGACCGTGCGGGAAGAACTGGGCAAGTACCGCAACATCAAGACCTGCCCGGACTGCGCTGGCTCGCGCTTGCGCCCCGAAGCCCGCAACGTGCTGATCGGCCACGATCCGCGCGGCGGCGAGCGCCACGGCCAGGCCATTTATGAGGTCGAGGCCATGCCGCTGTCCAGCTGCCTGGCCTGGTTCCGTGACCTGAGCCTGACGGGTGCCAAGCAGGAAATCGCGCAGCGCATCGTGCGTGAAATCGAGGCGCGGCTCAGTTTCCTGAACAACGTGGGCCTGAACTATCTGTCGCTGGACCGCAGCGCCGACACCATATCGGGCGGCGAGGCCCAGCGCATACGCCTGGCCAGCCAGATCGGTTCCGGTTTGACCGGCGTCATGTACGTGCTGGACGAGCCATCCATCGGCCTGCACCAACGCGATAACGACCGCCTGATCGGCACCCTGCAACACCTGCGAGACCTGGGCAACAGCGTCATCGTCGTCGAGCACGACGAAGACATGATCCGCATGGCGGACTGGGTGGTCGACATGGGTCCGGGCGCGGGCGAGCACGGCGGCGAAGTCGTGTCGCAGGGTGATCCTGAAACGGTGCAGCGCGATCCGAACTCGCTGACCGGCCAGTACCTGAGCGGCGCACGCGAGATCGCAATTCCACCGCGCCGTCCGGTCAGCGACGAACTGCCGTGGCTGACCTTGACCGGCGCCAGCGGCAACAACCTCAAAGACGTAGAACTGCGCGTGCCGGCCGGCCGCCTTGTCTGCGTCACGGGCGTGTCCGGTTCCGGCAAGTCCACACTGATCAACGACACGTTGGCGGTTGCCGTATCGCGCCAGCTGCATCACGCGCAAAGCGAACCCGCCCCCTACGTGTCGATGCAGGGCCTGGAGAATTTCGACAAGATCATCAGCGTCGACCAAAGCCCCATCGGCCGCACGCCGCGCAGCAACCCGGCAACCTACACCGGGCTGTTCACCCCGATCCGCGAGCTCTTTGCCGGCGTGCCGGAAGCGCGTACGCGTGGCTATGACCCGGGCCGGTTCAGTTTCAACGTCAAGGGTGGCCGCTGCGAAGCGTGCCAGGGCGACGGCGTGGTCAAGGTTGAAATGCACTTTCTGCCTGACATGTACGTGCCTTGCGACGTGTGCCACGGCAAGCGCTACAACCGCGAAACGCTGGAAATCCGCTACCGGGGCCGCAACATCAGCGAAGTGCTGGACCTGACGGTCGAGCAGGCGCTGGAATATTTCGAATCCGTGCCCGCGATCTCACGCAAGCTGCATACGCTGATCGATGTCGGCCTGTCTTACATTCGCCTGGGTCAAAGCGCCACCACCTTGTCGGGCGGCGAAGCGCAACGCGTGAAGTTGTCATTGGAGCTGTCGCGCCGCAGCACCGGGCGCACGCTGTACATCCTGGACGAACCCACCACCGGCCTGCATTTCCGCGATATCGAACTGCTGTTGCAAGTGCTGAACCAGCTGGTCGACAGCGGCAATACCGTGCTGATCATCGAGCACAACCTGGACGTCATCAAAACGGCGGACTGGCTGATCGACATGGGCCCGGAAGGCGGCGACGGCGGCGGCTATGTCGTGGCACAAGGCACGCCCGAGGTTGTTGCCAACACAAAGGCCAGCCACACCGGGCAATACCTGGGCAAGCTGCTGCGCCGCAACGCAGGCCGGTAGATCGACGGGCACCCAGTCGACGCACACCCAATCGACGCGCACCTTAAGGCAGAAACCGCACCATGTACACCCTGATCATCGGCAACAAGAATTACTCATCGTGGTCCTTGCGGCCCTGGCTGGCGCTGCGTGCGACGGGCATCGAATTTAACGAGCAAAAGCTCGGGTTCTTCACGGAAGCGTTCACGCGACAAGTGGCGGCGGTGTCGCCCGCCGGGCTGGTGCCGGTGCTGCTGGACGGCGACTTCGCCGTGTGGGATTCGCTGGCCATCTGCGAATACGTGGCTGAACAGCACCCCGACGCGGCCCTGTGGCCCAAGGACGCAAAGGCGCGCGCGCGGGCGCGGTCGATTGTGGCGCAAATGCACAGCGGCTTTACGGCGCTGCGCAACACAATGCCCATGAATATCGAAGCGCATCTGCCGGACATCGACGTGCCCGAGGCCGTGCAGCAAGACATCGAACGCGTGCAAGCCATCTGGCGCGACACGCGCGCCAAGTTCGGCCTGGGCGGCCCGTTCCTGTTCGGTGAATTTTCGATTGCCGACGCGTTCTATGCACCGGTGGTGTCGCGCTTTACCACCTACAACGTTGCCGCGACGGGCGCCGTGCGCGACTACATGGACGCGGTGATTGCGCTGCCCGCCATGCAGGAATGGATGCGCGACGCGCATGCGGAAGCGACATTCGTGCCGGAAGACGAGCCGTACCGCACGCATCGCTGAACGGGCACAACTGACGGGCACAACGGGGCGCGCACCACGGCCCGGCAGCCCGTCAACGCCGGCGGCACCGCTTAGCCCATTTCAAACAGCCGCTTATGCTCGCGAATGGCGTAGCGGTCGGTCATGCCCGCGATGTAATCCGAAATGGCGCGGGCCTGTTCATTGAATGCCTCGCGCCGGTAGTCGGGCGGCAACAGCCGCGGATCATCCAGGAACGCCGCGAACATCTCGCGCACAATGCGGCGCGCCTTCGCGGTCATGCGCAGCACCTGGTAATGCCGGTACAAGTTGTCGAACAAGAACTTCTTCAGTGCGTCGGCCTCGCGCCGGATTTCGTCCGAGAATCCGGCCAAAGGCGGTGCGCGGCGCACATCGTCAACGCTGGTCGGGGCCGCGTCACGAATGCGAGCCAGCGATGTTTGCGTCAGGTCGACTATCAAGGTGTTGATCATGCGGCGAATCGTCTCGGCCACCGCGCGGCGTGGCGCCAGGCCGGGATAGCGGTCCAGCACCTGAGCATGGTGGCGTTCGAAGATCGACACGTCTTGCAGCTGTTCCAGCGTGATCAAGCCTGAACGCAGGCCATCGTCGATATCGTGGTTGTTGTAGGCCACTTCGTCGGCCAGATTGGCCAGCTGCGCTTCCAGGGACGGCTGCGTGCGGTTCAGGAAACGCTCGCCCACATCGCCCAGCTGGCGCGCATGCGCGGCCGAACAATGCTTGAGGATGCCTTCGCGCGTTTCAAAGCAAAGGTTCAGCCCGTTGAAATCCGCGTAGCGCTCTTCAAGCTCGTCCACCACGCGCAGGCTTTGCAGGTTGTGCTCGAAGCCGCCGGCCTCGGGCGCCAGCTCGCGCATGCAGGCATTCAGTTCGTCCTGGCCGGCGTGGCCGAAGGGCGTGTGGCCAAGATCGTGCGCCAGCGAAATGGCTTCGGTCAGGTCTTCGGACAGCCCCAGGCTGCGAGCCAGCGTGCGCGCAATCTGCGCCACTTCCAGGCTGTGCGTCAGACGCGTGCGGAACAGATCGCCTTCATGGTTGACGAACACTTGCGTCTTGTATTCCAACCGGCGAAAGGCGCCGGAATGGACGATGCGGTCGCGGTCACGCTGAAACTCGGTCCGGTTTTCGGGCGGTGGTTCGGCATAGGCCCGACCGCGCGATTGGGACGGGTCGGATGCGTAGGAAGCCAGCTCTTTCATCTGCAACACCGTCTCCATCGCGGTTACTGGGTGGTTCGGGACAAGACGGCGCGCACCGCCTCATCCGGGGCCGCGCGCATCAGCGCTTGGCCTATGCGCGGCATGAGCACGTAGCGAATCGAGCCGCCTTCGGTTTTCTTGTCGACCTGCATCAAGTCCAGCCAGCGGTCGGCGCCCAGGTCGGGCGCCACCACGGGGCAGCCGATAGCCGCCACCAGCGCGCGCACGCGTTCCACGTCGGCTCGCTGGAAACCGGCCACATCGGCCGACAACTCAGCCGCCTGCACCATGCCGCAACCGACGGCCTCGCCGTGCAGCCAGGCGCCGTAGCCCAGCCCCGATTCAATGGCGTGGCCAAAGGTGTGGCCCAGGTTCAGGATGGCGCGCAGGCCGGATTCGCGTTCATCCTTGCCGACCACCTGCGCCTTCAGTTCGCAAGAGCGGCGAATGGCGTAGGCGACGGCCTGCGGGTCCAGCGCGCGCAGCTTTTGCACGTTGTCTTCGCACCAGGTCCAGAAGTCCGGGTCCAGGATCAGGCCGTACTTGATGACTTCGGCCAAGCCGGCGGACACTTCGCGCGCGGGCAAGGTGTTCAGCACGTTGGTGTCGATTTCGACGGCCACCGGCTGATAGAACGCGCCGATCATGTTCTTGCCCAGCGGATGGTTCACGGCGGTCTTGCCGCCTACCGACGAATCCACCTGGGCCAGCAGCGTCGTGGGCACTTGCACGAAGCGCACGCCGCGCATGTAGACGGCGGCGGCGAACCCCGTCATGTCGCCGATGACGCCGCCGCCCAGCGCCACCAGCACGCAGCGGCGGTCCAGGCGATGCGTCAGCAAGGCGTCAAAAATCAGGTTCAGCGACTGCCAGTCTTTATAGGCCTCGCCATCCGGCAGTTCAATGCGCAGCACACGCTTGCCCGTGCGGGCCAGCGCGGCCTCGGCACGCTCGCCGTACAGGGCGGCCACCGTGGGGTTGGTCACGACCGCAATCGCGGTGGCGTCGGCGGGAATGCACTGGTCCAGGGCATCAAGGCGGCCTGGGCCGATGTGGATCGGATAGCTTCCGCCCGGGGTGTCGACGTCAACAACGTTCATATGCGCTTCTCGAAGGCTTGTAATTGCGGCAGCAGCGCCTTGACCAGCGTGTGGATGGGCATGGCCCCGGTTTCCACGACCAGGTCGGCGACTTCTTTATAGAGGGGTTCCCGCAGGGTCATCAGATCCCGCAGGGTGCCGCGCGGGTCGGCGGTGGCCAGCAACGGGCGATTGCGGTCGCGGCACGTACGGCGGAACAATTCGTCCACGCTGGCCCGTAAATAGATGACGATTCCGCGCTCGCGCAGGCGTTGGCGGTTTTCACTTGCCAGGATGGCGCCGCCACCGGTAGCAAGAATAATGTTGCGCCGTTGGGTACACTCCTCCAAGGCGGCGGACTCTCGGCGACGAAAACCGGCTTCGCCCTCGATTTCGAAGATAACCGGCACCCGAACGCCGCAACGCGCCTCGAGCTCATGATCCAGATCCATAAACTCGCGCCCCAGCGCACGCGCCAGGCTTCGGCCTATGGTGGTCTTGCCCGCGCCCATCATTCCCACCAGGAACACGGGCAGGTCATGCGGCAATGGCACGGTCTTGCCTGTGCACTCGATGGCGCAAGGCACGTGGTCAGGCCCCTGGTCGGAGGGCGCTGGGTCCGGGTCAGCCTCCGGACATGAGTGGGCGGAAAAGTTCATGTCGGCATTATCACATCTGCCGCCAGTTGCCCGCGCACCACACAGAACAATCTTGTTACAGAAACCGATCCCTCACGCTGAGATGGGACCGGAGATACCCGTAAAATCGCCGCGATGAGCAAGCCCCAGAATTCCTCCAAGAAAGACAAGCCCGCCAAGAGCGGCTCCCCGATCCTGCGATTCTTCGTAAAAACCGGCATCCTCTTTGCCGGCCTGTTCCTGTGCGGCGTATTGCTGGCCGGAATGGCGCTGGCGCTGGCCTGGCCGAACCTGCCCGACCTGAACGCCATGACGGACTACCGCCCGCGGGTGCCGCTGCGCGTGTACACGGCCGACCGCGTGCTGATCGGGGAATTTGGCGAAGAACGCCGCAACGTGCTGCGTTTCAACGAAATTCCCGACGTTATGAAGTCGGCGGTACTGGCGGCCGAAGACGACCGCTTCTACCAGCACGGCGGTATCGACTGGACGGGCGTGGTGCGGGCGGGCCTGACCAACCTGATCAACATGTCCAAGACGCAGGGCGCCAGCACGATCACGATGCAGGTGGCGCGTAACTTCTACCTGTCGTCGGAAAAGACCTATTCGCGCAAGTTCTACGAACTGCTGCTGACGTTCAAGATTGAGTCCGAGCTGACCAAGGACCAGATCCTTGAGCTCTATATGAACCAGATCTACCTGGGTCACCGCGCCTACGGTTTCGCCGCCGCCTCGCGCACGTACTTCGGCAAGCCCTTGTCGGAAGTGACCCCGGCCGAAGCCGCCATGCTGGCCGGCATCCCGAAGGCGCCTTCGCGCTTCAACCCGATTTCGAACCGCCCCCGCGCCGAACTGCGCCAGCGTTACGTGCTGGGCCGGATGCAGTCGCTGGGCTACCTGACCGAGCCGGAATACAAGCAGGCGATGGCGCAGCCCATCATCATGAAGTCGGCGGAAGGCACGCCGGCGGGCGGCTATTCGATTCACGGCGAATACGTGGCGGAATTGGCACGCCAGCTGCTCTACAACGTCTACCAGGACAACGTCTATTCGCGCGGCATCAACATCTACACGACCGTGCAGTCCAAGGACCAGGAAGCCGCGTATCGCGCCGTGCGCGAAGGCGTGCTGGAATACACGCGTCGCGCGCCCTACCCCGGCCCCGAAGAGCAACTGGACCTGCCCCCGGGCACCGAAAACAATCCGGCCGCGCTGGATGAATTCCTGGACGGCGTGTTCGACAAATTCAGCGACAGCGGCGACCTGCTGACCGCCCTGGTGTTGTCGGCCAGCCCCACCGAAGTGAAGCTGGCGCGCAGCTCGCGCGAGATCATCACCGTCACCGACAAGAAGGTGCTGGGCGTCGTCGCCCGCGCGCTCAATGACAAGGCCAAGCCCGAACAGCGCATCAAGCGCGGCTCGGTGGTCTACATCCGCAAGTTCGGCGACAACTGGGAAATCATCAACCTGCCGTCGGTGCAGGCCGCCTTCGTCGCCTTGTCGCCGCAAGATGGCGCCATCCGCGCGATGGTCGGCGGTTTCGATTTCTATCGCGGCAATTTCAACCGCGTAACGCAAGCGTGGCGCCAGCCGGGCTCGAACATCAAGCCGTTCATCTACGCGGCCTCCCTGGAGCGCGGCCTGACGCCCGCCACGCAGATTTCCGACCAGCCGTTCGAACTGACGGCGGCGCAAACCGGCTCGAAGGCCTGGAACCCCAAGAACTACGGCAATCAGTACGAGCCCATGCTGACCTTGCGCCAGGGCCTGTACAAGTCCAAGAACATGGTGTCGATCCGCATCCTGCAAGCCATTGGCCCGCAGTACGCACAGGACTACCTGACCCGCTTCGGCTTCGACAAGGCACGCCAACCGGCCGTGCTGCCGCTGGCCCTGGGTGCAGGCAGTGTCACGCCGCTGCAACTGGCCGGCGCGTTCTCGGTATTCGCCAACGGCGGCTACCGCGTCACGCCCTACCTGATCGACCGCGTCACCGACAGCAGCGGCAAGGTCATCATGCAGTCCAAGCCCGTAGTGGCCGGCGACGCGGCGGCCCGCGCCATCGACCCGCGCACCGCCTGGGTCATGGACGACATCCTGCGCGGCGTGGCCACCTACGGCACGGCCGCGCGCGCCCGCGCACTGCTCAAGCGCAACGACATCGCCGGCAAGACCGGCACCACCAACGAATCCGTGGACGCCTGGTTCTCGGGCTACACACCGAACCTGGTGGCAACGGCGTGGCTGGGCTTTGACCAGCCCAAATCGCTGGGCTCGCGCGAGACCGGTGGCGGCGTCGCCATGCCGATCTGGGTCGACTACATGCAAGACGTGCTCAAGGGCGTGCCGGAAGAAAAGCCGCGCCCCCGCCCCGATGGCCTGATCGTGGAAAACGGCGAGTTCTACTTCTCTGAATTCCCGCCCGGACAGGCCGTGGCCCGTCTGGGGTTGGCCGAAGCCGACACCCTGGGCGAGTTCCTGAACGGCCTGGGCGGCAGCAGCAGCCCGGATACGAAGATCAAGGTGGCGCCGGGCGTGGGAACGCAAAACGCGGCTCCGTGGTCGCAGAAGATCCCGTTCTGACGAACAAAGGCCGGCCTGGATAGGCCGGCCTTTTAGTTTTTGGGTAGGCCCCGGCGGCTCACTGCAACGCCGCTTGCGCCGGCCTGAACCGCTTGAAATCCCAATGCCGACCCGGCGCGGCATCCAGCAGCTGGCGCGTGTAGCCATCCTGCGGTCGAGTCAGCACCGCAGCCGCCTCCCCCGCCTCGACGATCTGCCCCGACTTCATCACGACGATCGAATTGCATATCTGCGCCGCCACGCGCAGGTCGTGTGTGATGAACAGCACCGCGGTGTCAGTGCGGGCACGTATGTCTTCGATCAGTTCCAGCACCTGTGCTTGCACCGACACATCCAGCGCCGAAACCGCCTCGTCGGCGATCAGGATGTCGGGCCGCAGCGCCAACGCGCGCGCGATGCAGATGCGCTGGCGCTGCCCGCCCGAGAACTGATGCGGATAGCGCTCCATGGTGTCCGCGCCCAGCCCGACAATATCCAGCAGTTCGATCGCCCTCGCTTGCGCCTCATCTTGCGGCACACCGAAGTTGCGCATGCCCTCGATGATGGAATCGCCCACGCGAATGCGCGCATTCAGCGACCGGTACGGGTCCTGGAACACCACCTGGATGCGCTTGCGCACAGGATGGAATTGCCGTTTGCTGGCCGTGGCGATCTCGGTGCCGTCCAGACGCACGCTGCCGGAACTGGGATCGATCAGGCGAGCGATGCAGCGTGCCAGCGTGGACTTGCCCGACCCCGACTCGCCGACGATGCCGACGATCTCTTTCTTGCGCAGTGTGAAGCTGACGTCGCGCACGGCGTGCACCGCGCGCTTTGCCTTGAAGAAGCCGCGCTCGTTGTAGGTCTTTTGCAGACCGTTGACCACCAGCACAGGTTCGCCTTCGGGCGCCTGCCGAGCGGACGGCGCAAGGCCCGGCACCGATGACACCAACATGCGTGTATAAGCCTCTTTCGGACGCGCCAGCACCTCATCGCGCGTCCCCACCTCGACCAGCTTTCCGCGGTTCATTACCGCAATACGATCCGCAATTTCCGCCACCACGCCAAAGTCGTGCGTGATGAACAGCACCGCGGTGTTGTGCGACTTCTGCAGTTCCAGTATCAACGCCAGGATCTGCTTCTGGGTGGTCACGTCCAGCGCGGTGGTGGGCTCGTCGGCGATCAGCAGCTTGGGGTTCAGGATCAGCGCCATGCAGATGACGATGCGCTGGCGCTGTCCGCCGGAAAGCTGATGTGGATAGGACTGGTAGATACGTTCCACCTCCGGCAAGCGCACCGACTCCAGCATGTCCAGGATTTTGCGCTTGCGCGAGGCCGCGTCCATCGCGCTATGGGTGCGCAGTACCTCGTCGATCTGCCAGCCAACCGTGCGCACCGGATTGAGCGCCGTCATGGGCTCCTGGAAGACCATGGACATGCGGGTGGCGCGCAGCTCACGCAGACGCTCCGGCGTGCACGCCAGCACGTCTTCGCCGTCAAGCAGAATGCGGCCCGCGCTGGGTCGCAGCGCATCCGGCGCCAACAGGCCCATTACCGAAAACGACGTGACGGATTTGCCCGATCCGGACTCTCCGACCACACACAGTGTTTCGCCGGCGTGTATGTCGAAGCTGATGCCATCGACCACGTGGCGCGGCTCATCCGCCGGCGTGCCGACGAGCGTCACCGACAGATTCTGCACTTGCAGCACGGGTATTGTGGAATTGTTCATGTCAGACCCTTCGCGCCATCTTGGGATCAAGGGCGTCGCGCAGGGCGTCGCCCAGCATGTTCACGCTGAGCACGGTCAGCGCCAGGAACATGCCCGGCAGCAGGATCAGCTCGGGCTTGATCTGGAAGTACATCCGGCCTTCGGCGATCACGTTGCCCCAGGACGGAAACTCGGGCGGCATACCAACGCCCAGAAAGCTCATGACCGCCTCGGACAGCATGGCGGATGCAAAGATGAAGGTGCCCTGCACGATCAGCGGTGCCACCGTGTTGGGCACCAGATGGCGACGCATCAGCACGTGCGTGGGCGTGCCCAGCGAAATGGCGGCTTCCACATAGGGTTCGTCGCGCAGGCTCAGGATCAGGCCGCGTACCAGGCGCACCACGCGCGGGAACTCGGGCACGGCAATGGCGATCAGCACGGTCAACATGCTGGCGCCCGTCACCGCCACCAGCGCGATGGCAAGCAGGATGCCGGGCACGGACATGATGCCGTCCATGACGCGCATGATGACCATGTCCGCCGTGCGAAAGTAGCCCGCGACCACGCCCAGCGCCAAGCCCGGTATCAACGCGGCCACGGCCGTGCCCGCCCCGATCATCAACGAAATGCGCGCGCCATGGACCACGCGCGACAGCACGTCGCGGCCATACGCATCGGTGCCAAACCAGTGCTCGGCGGAAAAGCCCTTCAGGCGCTGCATGGGATCGATGGCCATGGGATCGGCCAGCCCCAGCAGATTGGCCGAGATGGCGGCCAGGACGATGACCCCAAGCACAGCCAGTGCCGCCATGACCGGCCACGTGGACAGCGTGCGCACCAGCGCGGGCGCGGGTCGCTTGCGGATGGCGGGCGCAGCGCCGGCCCCACCCGCGATCGAGTGTATGGAAGTAGACATGCAGGTTCCTTCAATAACGGATGCGCGGATCGAACACCGAATACAGGACGTCGATCGTCAGGTTCACCCCGATGTAGACCAGCGAGAACAGCAGGATCAGCCCTTGGATCAGCGGATAATCGCGCGCCAGCACCGACTCGACCACCAGCCGCCCCAGACCGGGCAGGTTGAAGACCGACTCCGTGACGACCACGCCGCTGATCAATAACGCGATGCTCACGCCGATCACGGTGATGATGGGCACGGCCGCGGTTCGCAGCGCGTGCGCCATCATCACGGCGCGTTCGGTGATGCCCTTGGCGCGCGCGGTGCGGATGAAGTCTTCACCCATCACCTCCAGCACGCTGCTGCGGGCGATGCGCGCGATCAGGGCCACAAACCCCGTGCTGAGCGCGATGGTGGGCAGCAACAGGTGCATGCCGAAGGCAACAAGACCCGCCGACGGCGACTTATAGCCCTGCACGGGTAGCCAGCCCAACTTCATGGCAAACAACAGGATCAGCGCATAGCCGGTGACGAAGATGGGCACCGAAAAGCCCAGCACCGAAAACGCCATCACCGCCCGGTCAGTCCGGGTGCCGCGGCGCCACGCCGAGAACACACCGAGCGGCACCGCGATCAGCGTGGACAGCAGGATGGTCGACAGCGCCAGCGCCAGCGACGGCCCCACGCGAGCGCTGATCATCGCGGTGACGGGCGTGCCCGAATGCAGCGACACGCCCAGATCGCCTTGCAGCACCTGGCCGCTCCACAGAAGGAACTGGGTGGCCAGCGATCGGTCCAGCCCCATGTGCTCGCGAATCTGCGCCAGCTGCGTTTCGGTGGCGGCATCGCCTGCCAGCATCAGCGCCGGATCTCCCGGCGTCAGGCGCAGCAGGCAAAACACCAGCACGGCCACCGTCAGCACCACCGGAACGGTCGCCAGGATGCGCCTGAGTAGGTAGCTGAACATGCTGGCTTACCGGCTGGCTTTCTTGATGTTCCAGAACACCGGCGCGGGCGATTCCAACACGCCGGACAGCTTCTTGCTGTAAGCGGCGGCGGTCTCGATCTGGCCCAGTGTGACGGCCACGCCTTCATCCAGCATCACGTCCTGCAATTGGTCGGCGATCTGCTTGCGTTCCGGTTCCGTCGCCGCCACCAGGAACTGGTCACGCAGCGCTTCGACCTTAGGCACGGTCGGCCAGCCGAACCAGGCCTTCTCGCCGTTGGCGGACACGCCATAGTTGCGCAGCGGGTCCATGATTTCGCTGACGTGCCACGTGGTCACGAAAATGCTCCAGCCGCCCTTGGCGGGCACGTCGCGGTTGGCGCGGCGCGACAGCATGGTCATGAAATCCATGGCCTGCAATTGCACGTTGAAGCCGGCCTGGCGCAGCTGCTGCGCCATCACCACGGGAATGGCGGACGCCATGGCAATGTCGGTGGCATGCAGGATCACGACAGGCGCGCCGTCGTACTTGGCCTCCTTCAGCAACGCCTTCGCCTTCTCGATGTTGGACGGCACGATCATGTCGGCGCGCGTATCGCTGGAATACGGCAGGCCGCAGCCGAACACCGCGCCGCAAGTCTTGAAGAATTCCGGGTCGCCCACTTGCGCCTTCAGGATGTCACCCTGGCCGACCGCATACATGGCCGCCTGGCGCACCAGCTTGTTGTCGAACGGCGCATTAAGTTGGTTGAAGCGGTACATGGGCTGGTAGCCCATCTTGTCCAACACACGCAGCGTCAGGTCCGGTGAACCTTTCACCATCGGCACCAGGTCGAAAGGCACGGTCTCGATGTAATCGACCTCGCCGCCCAGCAGGGCATTCACAGTCGTCATCGGGTCGGCCATCGCCACCCATTCCACGCGATCCACGTTGACCACCTTGCCGCCCGCCGTCCAGCTAGGCGCTTCCTTGCGCGGCACGTAGTCGGTGTTTTTTTCGTAGACCGTCTTCACGCCCGGCTGGAATTCCTTCTGCACGAACTTGAAGGGACCGGATCCGGTGTAATCGCTGATGGCCTGTGCCACCGGCGTTTGCGCGACCCGCTTGGGCATCATGAAGCTGGGCAGGCCGCTGGGCTTGCCCAGTGCCGACAGCACGTCGGCAGGGGCCGTCAGCACGATCTTGAAAGTCTTGTCATCGATGACGTCCATCGAGG
Organism: Achromobacter sp. LC458; assembly: GCF_001005835.2. Classification (NCBI taxonomy): domain Bacteria; kingdom Pseudomonadati; phylum Pseudomonadota; class Betaproteobacteria; order Burkholderiales; family Alcaligenaceae; genus Achromobacter; species Achromobacter sp. LC458. The sequence continues at coordinate 24,208 of NZ_LBHW02000034.1, read as the reverse complement.
CAACCAGCGGCATGAGCTGGCGACCGGTCTTGTCCGACTGCGCCCAGCGCTGGATCGACGCCACGCAATCCTCGGCCTTCACGGCGGTGCCATCGTGCCATTTCAACCCGTCGCGCAACGTGAAGGTGTAGGTCTTGCCGTCCGGCGAGATCTCCCACTTGTCCGCCATCTGTGGCTGGACCTTGTTGTTCGCGTCTGTCGCCAGCAGCGTGTCGTAGATCATGTAGGCGTGGTTGCGCGTCTGGTGCGACGCCGTCAGCACAGGGTCCAGCACCGTCAGCTTGCTGGCCATCACCACAGTCAGCGTTTCCGCCTGCGCGGGCGCCCAGGCCAGGGCAGCGGCGCAAGCCACTGCCGCGCCAACGCGGCCCAGGCCATAGCGGGCTTCAAGTCTTTCAGCATTCAGATAAGCCATGTCATTCCCTTGTAGTGTTATGGACGAACTGGGCCTGTGCCGGCCCTTCGGATGGAGTGTCGATCAGGTCACACGACGTCGAATGACAGCGGCGACATCTGTTGCGCGCTGCGGCCGGCCACCAGGTCGCGCGAAGGCACCAGCGCCTCGGCGCGACGCTGGGCCTCGTCTACCTGCTCGGCGGCCTTGCGGTAATCCAGCGTATGCACCTGTCCCTCGTGCAGCACGCGGCGGCCGTCGATATACACGGTGTGCACAGCGCGGTCCGCAGCGGCGTAAACCAGGCTGCGTACCGGATCGCGCGACGGGCGCATCAGGTAATGCGTCATGTCCACCATCACCAGGTCGGCGCGCGCGCCCACCGCGATGCGGCCCAGGTCTTCGCGGCCCAGCGCCTTCGCGCCACCGACCGTCGCGGCGTGGAACACTTCGCCGGTGGTGACCGCGCGCGGCGTTTGCGCCATCAAGCGAGCCAGATAGCCCACGTGGCGCATTTCCTCGATCATGTTGTGCGGATAGGTATCCGTGCCGATGCCCAGGTTGATGCCCGCGCGGCGATAACGCCCAAAGTCGCGCAGCGCCATGCCCCGGCGCATGAAGACCGTGGGGCAGTGCGCCACGCTGGCGCCCGTCTCGGACAGGATGGACAGGTCGGTCGCCGTACCCCAGTGCGTATTCGGGTGGTCGTCCACGAAGATGCCGTGGCCGACAATGCTGCCCGGGTCCAACACGCCCAGGCTATGCAGCCACTGGACCGGTGTGAGGCCATGGCGACGCGTGATTTCGTGAAATTCCGGCAGCGACTGCGCGGCATGAGTCTGCCAGCCGATGCCGCGACGCTTTGCCTCTTGATGGCTGGCCTTCAGCAATTCGGGCGTGCAGGTGTCGATCTGCGCGGGCACCAGCATGCCTGTGAGGCGGCCGCACGCGTGCGCCTCGGCCTTGTCGATCAACGCCAGCGCGCGCTCCATGCCCGCCTCGCCGGCCTTCTCGTTCCAGTCGTACTCCACCACATGGCCGTTGCGCGTGTACCAGCGCGCCGAGCGGAACATGGGCGCGATATACGCCCGCAGGCCGCTTTGCACCATGATGTCGATCCAGTGCTCGTGTGCCACCGACATGTCCACCACGGTCGTCACGCCTGACATCAGCAGTTCGGCGGCGGCCAGCGTCAGCTGCGCGGGCGCGGCCTCGTCGTCGCCTTCCATGGTGGGCATGTACTCGTACAGATTCGAGTTGTACAGGCCCGGTGACCCGGTTTCGTCCGTGTAGCCCTTGTTGATGGGCTCATGCACCAGATGGCTGTGGATGTCCACCAGGCCCGGCATCACCATCATGCCGTTGCCGCTGACGATTTCCGCATCCGGCGTGGCCGCCTGCGCCCCCGCCCCGACGTGCGTGATACGGCCGTCCTCAAAGGCCACGTCGGCGTTCTTCATGTAGACGTGCTGCTGACGCGAGGCGTCCCAGGCAACCACAACGTCGGCGTTCTTGATCAGGGTAGTCTTCAACGTTATTTCCTCTGAAATGAAGGGCGGATATCCATGTGGCGCGCTGCGTTAGCGCCAGTCTGGCCGCGAGCCCTGGCGGGCGCTGGGCGGCGCCAGGCTGGGCAGCCCGCGCGGCAAAAACTTTCCTTGGCCCGGCGTGCCCGTAAAGCGCTCGCCATCCCAAACGACTTGTCCGCGCAACAACGTCATCGCGGGCCACGCCCGCAGCGTCGTGCCCGCGTACGGCGTGTAGTCCACCGCGTGGTGCAGATGTTCATTGGTGAGCGTGAACTCGCGCTCTTCCCAGATCACCAGGTCGGCATCGCTGCCGATGGCCAGCGTGCCCTTTCGCGGGTACAGGCCATAGGCGCGCGCCGGCTGGGTTGCGGTCAGCTCCACGAAGCGATTCACGCTGATGCGGCCGCCCAACACCCCTTCCGAATACAGCAGCGGCATGCGCGTTTCGATGCCGGGAATGCCGTTCGGAATATGACGGAACGCCACCTCTTTGCCGCCGGGCGTCTTGCCGTCCTCGCCGGTCAGGTTGAAGGGCGAGTGGTCGGACGAAAACACCGTGAAAAGGCCGTCCGCCAGCCCCTGCCAGATCTGCTCCTGGCTGGACTTGTCGCGCGGCGGTGGGCTGCACACGCAGCGCGCGCCGAAATAGCTGTCGTCCGTGCCTAGATCCGCAGCGGTCAGAAAAAGGTATTGCGGGCAGGTTTCGGCATAGACATTCAAGCCCTTGGCGCGCGCCTCGCGGATTTGCGTGACCGCTTCGCCGCCCGAGATGTGCACCAGCAAGATGGGAACGTCGATAAGTTCGGACAGCGCGATGGCGCGATGGGCGCCTTCGCGCTCCACCAGCATCGGCCGCGAAACGGCATGAAAGCGCGGCGCGGTGCGGCCAGAGGCCTCCAGGCGGCGCGTCAGCCAGGCGATGCAATCGGAGTTTTCGGCATGAATCATCGCCATGCCGCCATGCACGCGCGCCACGTCCAGCACGTCCAGGATCTGGGCGTCGGACAACTTCAGCGCGTCATACGTCATATACAACTTGAACGAGGTGTAGCCGGCCGCTATCAGGCGCGGCAGCTCGTCGGCCAGCACGGTGGGCGTGGGGTCGGTCAGGATCAGGTGAAAGGCGTAGTCCACGCAGGCTCGGCCGTCGGCGCGCTGGTGGTAATCGTCGATGGCGGCCTGCACCGTGGCGCCCTTGCGCTGCGCCGCGAAGGGGATCACGGTGGTCGTGCCCCCGCAGGCGGCCGAGCGCGTACCCGTGAAAAAGTCATCCGCCAACTTCACGGGCGGCGCCATCGGCTGGTCCAGGTGGCAATGGGCGTCGATGCCGCCCGGCGTGACCACGCGTCCGGCCACGTCGATTTCACACATGCCCGCCGCCAAGCCGCGGCCGATCTGCACAATGCGGCCGTCCACGATCCCCAGATCCGCGCGACAGGTATCGCCGGCCGTTGCCAGCACCGCGTCGCGCAGCACCAGATCAAAACCTTGCTTCGTCATATGCGTCAGCCCGTCTGATCCGCCCTTTCCCTGCCGCGAAAGCGTGGCGGAATGGGCATGTTGTGAGCGGATTCTAGGCCGAATACAAAAATGATTACGCTAGTGATTACCCTGAAATATACATTTCAAGGTCGAATTGTTAACATTATTTTTGACGCTGACTTCTGGACCTTGCCCAATGCCGACGGATGATCGGGTATCTTCACGTTCATCCGCCAAGTTGCGGCCAACGTGCAGCCTATAAGCAAACCTACAAGCGGCAACAGACCGCTCATTACCCGTGGCGGCGATCCCGCCCCGGCTTCCTACGCGCAAACCAAGAACGAGCCCATGGCATCAGACAAACGCGAAAACTCGGTCACCGGCATCTACGAGCGCATCTACCGCGCCATCCTGGACAACCGCCTCAAGCCCGGCACCAAGCTGGTCGAAGAGCGCCTGGCCGAAATCTTTGAAGTCAGCCGGCCGCGCATCCGTGAGGTTCTTGCGCGCCTGGCCCACGAACAGATCGTCGAACTTTTCCCCCAGCGTGGCGCCTACGTCGCCAAGCCGTCCATCGAAAAAGCGCGCGACGTCTTCGAGGCGCGCAGGCTGATCGAGCCCGCCGTCGTGCGCCGCCTGACGCAGAACCTGACCGCCGAGAAGCTGGCGCGCCTGCGCGAACACGTGCTGTTGGAACACGATGCCCGCAAGCGCGACGACAAGCGCGCCATCATCCGGCTGGCCGGCGAATTTCATATTCTTTTGAGCGAGCTGGCGGGCAACGGCGAACTGGCGCGCACGATGCGCGAGCTGTCCACGCTGACCTGCCTGGTCATCTTCCTGTACAACCTGCCCACCGCCACCAGCTGCCGCGACGACGAACACGAGCTGATAACCGAAGCCATCGCGGCGCGCGACGCCCAGCGCGCCGAGGAATTGACGCTGCATCACCTGGAGCACATCGAACAAAGCGTGAAGCTGGAATCGGTGGAAGAATCGGTGGACCTGGAAGAAGTCTTCAAGTTCTGACCCACATTGACCGAACCCCAAGCGAAAATAAAGAAAAGCCCCGGGGTGTAAAACCCGGGGCTTCGTTGCATCTGAAGGGCCGGCCCATGACGGCCGGCCTTATCAGTCCTTGTTACTTTGCGAGTACGACGGCTTTATAGTTTCAGCGTAACCGGCACGCCGGCCGCGGCCGAGCAGATTTGCGACAGGGCGTCCGGCAGTTGCGGGCCGCCACGGGTGTCGTTCCAATGGTGGCCGTCGTAGCGGTAGTGGAAGCCGCCACTGCGGGCGGCTACCCACAGTTCCTGCATGGCGGCCTGGCTGTTGACGACGACATGGGTGTTATCTTCGAAAACCATGGTCAGGACATTGCCGCTGCGGGTGGTTTCCACGTCGACGTCGAGCGAAGCCGCCCAGTCGTCGGCCTGGCTTTCGATGCTGTCCAGCACCTGGTCGATCAACGCAAGAAATTCGGTTTCGGTCATAATCGAGCCTGCAAGAATTACGGAGTTCCCAGTGTTCCAATTGGCATTCAGCCGCATGGCTCTTCGCATTGTAGCCACGCTTGTGGCCTCCGGCATGGTGGCGGCATGCGGCTACAAGGGGCCTTTATACATGCCGACGCCTGACGGCAAGCCGCCGTCGCGTTCGCAGCCCGCGCCGCAGATCCCTCCCCCTCCTTCGATCCCATGACGACAGCCTTTCCCCTGCCGCCGGAGCTGACCGGCCATCCCTATTTCCAGTACCGCAATAACGTACTGTACGCCGAGGATGTGCCGCTGGACCATCTGGCGCATGGGCTAGGCACCCCGCTGTACGTGTACTCTCGCGCGGCGCTCAAGGCCGCTTGGGAAACCTATCGCAGCGCCATCGGGCCGCTGCCCGTGCTGGTCTGCTACGGGATGAAGGCAAACTCCAACCTGGCGGTCCTCAAGGAATTCGTGCGGTTGGGCGCGGGCTTTGACATCGTCTCTGGCGGCGAGCTCAAGCGCGCGCTGGCGGTGGGCGCCGAGCCCTCCAAGATCGTGTTTTCCGGCGTGGGCAAGCAAGCCTGGGAAATGCGCGACGCGCTGGTCGCCGGGGTGAAATGCTTTAACGTCGAATCGGAAGACGAATTGCGCCGCCTGTCCGAAGTGGCGCAGGACATGGGCTTGCGCGCGCCGGTGTCACTGCGCGTGAACCCCGATGTGGACGCGCAAACGCATCCCTATATCTCCACCGGCCTGAAAGAGAACAAGTTCGGCATCGCCATTGAATCGGCGCTGGACGTTTATCGCGTCGCGCGGGAGCTGCCGGGCCTGGAGATCGTGGGCGTGGACTGCCATATCGGCTCGCAGTTGACCGATATCAGCCCCTATTTCGATGCGCTGGAAAAGCTGCTGGACCTGATCGATGCGCTGGAACGCGAAGGCATCCGCATCGCCCATCTGGATTTGGGCGGTGGGCTGGGCATCCGCTATACGGACGAGACGCCGCCTTCGCCCAAGGCGTTGCTGGACCGGGTATTTGAACGGCTGAACGCGCGCGGCCACGGGCATCTGCATCTGGTGCTGGAGCCCGGCCGTTCGCTGGTGGGCAATGCCGGCATGCTGCTGACCACGGTGCAATATCTGAAGCATTCGCCGGCGCGCAATTTCGCGATCGTCGATGCCGCCATGAACGATCTGCTGCGTCCCGCGCTTTACGAGGCCTATCACGGCGTGCAGCCGCTACGCCCGCGCGCCGGTGATCAGGTGGAATACGACATCGTCGGACCAGTATGCGAAAGCGCGGACTGGCTGGCCAAGGGGCGCGCACTGGCCATCCAGCAAGGCGACGTGCTGGCGGTGGAATCCGCGGGCGCCTACAGCATGACCATGGCCAGCAACTACAACACACGCGCCCGCGCGGCCGAAGTCATGGTCGATGGCGACCACTACCACGTGGTGCGCCAACGCGAGACGCTGGACGATCTGCTCAAGGGCGAGTCCACGCTACCTTGAAGGCGCGCCGGGGCGGCGGCAGGCGTCGCGTCGCCAAGCCGCTTGTCATCCGCCGGCGCGATTTCCGTCGCACGCAACTTTTGCGTATCACTTGAACTCGTGCGAGATCGCGGCCGGTTTGTCGGCGGCAACCGTCAAGGTCATCCGATGCTCGCCCGCCGTCGCATTTCGCACGGTCACCTGGTAGCGTCCTGGCGTCAAAGACAGTTCCCGCAAGGGCGGGCTGACCCCGCGTGAACGGCCGTTGATCAAGACTTCTCCCCACGGACGCACGGCAACACGCACCGAAACAGGCGCGGCCTTGGGTGGCGCGGTTGAGACGGGCGCGGCTGCGGATGCGGGTGCGGGTGCGGGTGCGGGTGCGGGTGCGGATGCGGATGCGGATGCGGATGCGGATGCGGGTGCGGGTGCGGGTGCGGGTGCGGGTGCGGGTGCGGATGCGGAAGCGGAAGCGGCGTCGATATTGCTCGCACTGCCATCAGACACCGGCGCAGGCGCGCCGCCGCTGGAGGCCGCTTCAACACGAGCCGACGGCGTTGCAGGCGTGGGCTGAGAAGCCTGCGATGGCTGAGTTGCAGGAACAGGCGAAGACCCCTGCGACGCCTGGGTCGCGCGCGTGGACTGAGAAGCCTGTGGCGGTTCAGGCGCCGTCGCCAGAGGTTGCCGCGGCGCCGGCGCCCTATCCGGGGTCGGCGCGTGGGCAGGGGCGGGAGCGGAGGCTGTCACGGCAGGCGACGCCTGGGGGGTACGTGCCGACGCTTCGGGCGTACCGGCCAGTTCAACAGGCGTAGACGTCATGCGAACCCAGGCGTACCCGCTGCCCGCCAGCAGTAAGGCGCACGCCAAGATCCAAGGCAAGACGCGCGCGCGTTCACGCGGAAGTTCGCGTGCCGTCCGCGCTGCGGGCGGCGATGCTGCGGTCGGCGGCGTCTTGACCTCAGCAGGCGTAGCCACCGTCGGCAAGGCCGCGGGCAATATCGGCGACGTACGCAGCGGCGGCGTTCCTATCGCTGCCGCGAACGCTTGCGCCGTTTGCGGTCTTGCGTGCATCGTCATCGCCAAACCGCTATCCACCGCGTCGCAAAACGCCCTGTCGTACTCGTTAGCGCCCCATTCCTCCAGCGGCAAGCAGTCATCGCGGACGCGACGCGCCAGCGCACTTGGTGGCGCGCTGCCGGTTGCCAGAAAGTAAGCCAGCGCCGCCAGTCCGTACACATCGGTCCACGGCCCACAGGCATACGCCGGATCATCCGTGTATTGCTCGAACGCCGCATAACCGGCATGCCGGGGCGCGTCCTCGGCGTCGGGCGCCGGTGCTACGGGCGGCGGCGTCAACGTGGCCGCGCCCGTTGCGGCCCTGCCGACGATCGGGTCCCACGGCCCGCCCCCATCAAACGCAACCGCCCCCGGATGGATACCGCCATGCACCCGACCCGCCGCGTGCAACGGCGCCAGCGACGCAGCCAGCCCCGCGACGATGCGCGTGATCTCGTCTTGGCGCTTGCGACCTGGCGGCAAGCGCATCAGGTCGGCCAGGCGCGGGTGGCAAGGCGCGGCAGGTATGCCAGCCGTGCCCGGGCTCGGTGGCGTGATGGAAGCGGTCGTCATACGCGGTCCTCCGGGGTCGATCAGACTCATGGCCGCCACGTGGGCAGGGACGAGAACAGCCTGGCGAACAACGTGGCGTTCAGCGCGCCGCCATGCACATAGGTTTGCAACGCCGCGCCGTCCGCCTGGTTGGTCCACCAATAGCTCGTGTGCGAACTGGGGTTGAAGCAAAACGGCAGATCGGGCCACGCATTCAACGCACGGCGCGCCAAGGGCGCGGATTCCGCGTCCAGCCCCGCCCGCAAGATGTCCATGATGTCGTTGCCCCCTCGCGGCGCGGCAGGGCCGGGCGCGGCAGCGGGCATGCGCACTTGCTGAAGGCTGCGGTCAAACTGTTCGGGCGCGCAGCCATGGCGTACGGCGGCCAACATGCTGGAGCCCACTTGACGGTAGTAGTCGCCGGCGCCATCCAGCATGCTGCTGTGATATTGCGCGGGCGGCAGCGCCGCGACGACACACAGCGGATACCCGCGCCCCACGCGGTCGCGGCTGGGGGTGATGCAACCCAGCTGCGCCACGCCGGCGCCGGGCCCTGCCGGAATGGCAAAGTTCCAGATGGGCGCCGAAGCAAAACTGCGCGCCGCGGCCGCGTCCGGCGCCTGCTTCAACGCCACCAGCCCGAACTGCAACCAGTGGTCCCACCACGCAATCAGTTCACGCGGCAGACGCCGATGCACGAAGTCGCCCGCGGCCGGGATCTTTCCGTACCAGCCCACCTGCCCGTTCTCCACTCCAAGCTCCATGTCGATGTCCTGGTCACGACGCGCCGGGGCAGGCGAAACCCTGCATCTCGGCTAGATGAAAAGGGCTTTTGACGCTGCTGGCCGTGATCTCCAACACCACCTTGCGACCGCCCAGGTCGAACGTGGCCAACGTGATCTCCGGCGAGGAGCCGCGTTGCAATTGCGCGCGGTCCAGCATGCGATTCAGCGCCCATGGGCCCGATGTCGTCAGGCCTGCCGCGCCGACTTGCGGCGTCAATTCGATACGCACCTGGTTGCTGCCACGCGGCCCGGGCCATTGCACCGTGGTCGCCACCTGCGGGCCATGCGCGTAGCGCACCGATTGGCCATCCACGTCCATCACAAACTGCGTGATGCCCGCGTCCATCTCTACCGGCCGGATCGCCACGCGATACGACGGCATGGGGTTGCCCGCCATGAAGTACACATCGCGGATGACGCCCGCGCGCTGGAACGCGTCCAGCGTGGCCGAGCTGCCCCCCGAGCGGCCATCGACACCGGGCTTGAAGCGCCAGCGCGGCCCGGACACGTCGATCTGCGTCGCCAGGTTCTTCTGAAAAAAGTCGTCCATCATGCCGTTCGGCCCGAATAACCTGGCCATGTCGTTGGGGGCAACGTCACGCGTGGAGCGGCTGGAGAACGGATAACGGCCCGCCACCGATTGCCCGCAGAACACGCCGATCGTGGCCGACACCGTCTCGCCCATGCGCGCGCGGGCCACGTCCGACACCTCGCCTGACGCGTTCACCGACAAGGCGTTGAGCACGTCACGCAACGGGCCGGGCAGGCGTCCGGCTTCGGCGCGCAGCTTGGTCACCGAATCGGAACTCGGGGTCGGGCTGCCGCTACGCAGTGCCGCGTCCGCCGCCGTCAGATAGGTGTAAAGCTCATTGATCAACCCCGTGGTGGCGGCAATGGGCGGCGCGGCGCCTGCCGCCCCGCCTTCGTTCTGCGCCAGCCGGCGCCACGGCTCGAAGTACTGGTCAACGATGCGCTCCAGCTTTTCATCCGACGCATCCGCGCGCGCGGCGGCACCCGGCCCCGTCGGGCCGAACATCTGCTCCAGCGCCTCGCGCGTGCTGCCGACACGATCGCGCGCCTGGTCCACCAGCGACCGCTCGTCCTTGGCCGAATCGCGCAGCAAGGAAGTCTCGCGCGCGACCCCGCGCACCAACTGCACCAGCGGTGATTCCGGCGCGGACAAGGTACGCGCCATCTGGATGTTTTGCAGCAACGACTTGCTGGGCGCCAGCTGCAAGTCGTTCAGATAGCCATCCCACTGCGCCACATAATCATTCATGTACAGGCGCTTGATGCCCGCCACCAATTGGCGCTGCGCCGCTTGGTCCAACATGCCGGGGGCCGGAATGTTCAAGATCCACGCATCGTCCGACCGCAGCACCTCGGCCACGCTGGACACGCGTTTGTTGAACACGTCCCAATAGCCACGATAGCTGTACAGCGACGGGATGCCCTGGCTTAACGGCTTGCCGCTCTTGCGCACGAACACCGCGCTGGCCTGTGCCCCGCCCAAGGTCACGGCGGTGTTCTCGGGCGCGATATCGGTATTGGCAAGCGTGCGGCGCAAGCGGCTGTAGGCGCGTTGCGCCAGCGTATAGCGCGCCAGCTTCTCGCGCGCCTGCGCCACCAGCGCCTCGTCCTTCGGAAAAGGCGATGCCAGCACGTGACCCTGTGTCAGGTGGCGCAAATGCAGCGACAACTGTTCGTACTGGCGGCGCGTGTACCCGTCGGGCAACGTCGATTGCATATCCGACAACAGCCACGCATGCATGAATTCGGCGTCATAGCGGTCGGCCTCGTACAACATCAGATAGGCGCGCAACGCCTCGTACGAATACTCCAGGTCGCTTGCCGACGCATCCCGCAACGCGGCCTCCACGCGCCGCGCCACCTGCGGCAACAGCACCTGATCCAGCGTGTTGTCATACACGCCCTGCGCGGCCGCTTGCAGCTTGAAGCCCTGATAAAGCCCGAAGCGGAACGCCAGTGGCGGCGAGTCGATCTCAAAGCGTTCGTGGCGCGGCAGATACCAAAGGCTGTCCAGAAACGGCATCAAGCCCAGCAGGTCGCCCGTGCGCGTGATCTTGATGTCGCGCGTCAGCTTTTCCACGGCCGGCACGCGCCGCGCCACTTCATCCACATAGGCCGAGTTGTTGCGATAGCTCAATGCCCAGCCGGCAATCAGCGCCACGAACATCGCCGTGACCAGCCCGTAACCGGCCCAGTGCAATTGCCGATAGCGGCGTTCCCAACGCAGGTTACGGCCTGCCAGGCCCGCTTCCCGAAAGATGACGTCGCGCAGCAGGTTTTTCAGGAAGTAGCTGCGGCCCTCGCCCTCGCCCGGCACGCTGGGCGCGGGCGAGGGCGCACCATCGATGCGCAGGTAGCGCTTCAGATGGCCGGTCACCTGGTCGAAGGTTTCGCCCCCTTGCGTGCCGCTGGTGAAGTACACGCCGCGCGGGATGACGCGCGCTTCAAACTTCGACGTGGCGAACACGTCGCTAAGGAAATGGCCCAGGATGTTTTGCAGCCCGGCAAATTGCTGCGGCAGCATGTAGGCCAGTGCGCGCCGCGCAGGGTCTTCCTCGGCGGCCACCACTTCCGGCAAGGCGTCATCCAGCCGCCGTTGCAGCAGCGCGTACTCGGCATGGAAGGCGTCGTACAAATCGAAGTCAGGCTCCTGCGTGCGCGCGTAGGGCAAGGTAAAGCCCCACACCTGCGCCAGCTCATCGCGGCTGAACGACGCAAAGTACTCTTCGAAGCCGGACAACAGATCTGTCTTTGTCACCAGCACGTAGACAGGAAACGCGATGCCCAGCTGCTCGCGTAGTTCCTGCAAGCGGCGCCGCAGCACCGCCGCGTGCTGCGCACGCTGCGCATCGGATGCCGACAACAGGTCTTCGACACTGACCGTCAACATGGCGCCGTTGATCGGCTGCCGGCCACGGTACTTGGTCAGCAGGCGAAGAAAGCCGCGCCACTCTTCCTCGTCGCCCGTGGGGTCGCTTTCGTGGGTGGTGTAGCGCCCCGCCGTATCCAGCAGCACCGCGTCGTCGGTAAACCACCAATCGCAATTGCGCGTGCCGCCCACCCCGCGCAAGGCGACCTTGCCGTAGCGCTCGGCCAACGGGAAGTTCAAGCCCGAGTTCACCAGCGCCGTCGTCTTGCCCGCCCCCGGCGCGCCGATGATGACGTACCAGGGCAGCTGGTACAGATACTGTTTCGAGAATCGATCCAGCGGACGGCGCTTGCCGCGATTCTCAAAGCGCGTCTTGCGCAGCAGTTCGACGGCTTCATCAAACCGCGCTTCCAGCTGGCGGATCTCGTCGTTCTCGGCAACGTCTTGCACGGCCTTTTCGGCGCGCGGCCGGGGACGCAACTGGCCGAGTAACTGCGCGTTCAAGCGCCCTTCCCGCCACTTGCGCCACACCCAGCGCAGCAGCCATATGGCAAACATCGCCACGATGACGATGATGCGCACCGTCTGGCTTTCCAGCGGCCGCACGGCACCCACCGCGATCAGCGGCCCCGCAATCCAGATCAGCAGCGCCAGCGCCACCAGGCCCAGGAAATTCCACACGCGCCGGCTGAAGAACCATCCGAACAATCGGTAGATCATTCTTTGCCTCCTTGTGCATCGCCCTCATGCGGGGTGGGCGGCACCAGCACCGTGATTTCCACGCGGCGGTTCAGCGCGCGGCCTGCCGCCGTATCGTTGGGTGCGACCGGGTCCGCATCCCCACGCCCTTCCGCCCGGACGCGCGCCGAAGCCGATTGCCCCAGGCGTTGTTCCAGCATGTCCTTGACGGCGTCCGCGCGGGCCTGCGACAGATGCCAGTTGGACGGAAAGCGCGCGCTGCGCATCGGTATGTTGTCGGAGTACCCGCGCACAAGAATGCTGCCCTGCGTCTCGCGCAACGCGTCCGCCACGCGCGACAGCACGGGCAGGTACTGATCGCGAACGGAACTGGCACCGGACTCGAACACGCCGTCTCCGCGCAACACCACCACGCTGCGGTCCACCTCGTCGCGCACGCTGACCAGCTGGTCGCGGATTTCGGGCGCCAGGAACACCGCCAGGCGCGGCGCGGGCGCGGGCCGCTTCACCACCGCCGGGGCGATCTGCACGACAGGCGGCTTGAGCTGGCTGATGGACGCAAACACGCCGTCCGACTGGCTGCCCAACCGCCATCCCAGCCCCCAATACAAAGCCAGCGCCAGCACGGCAGCCAAGGCGCCGAAGACCCACAGCGGCACGGGCAACCGCCGCAGCGGCGTTTGCGCGGGCTCATCGCGCCAATGGGGCGACAGCGCAAGCGCGTACTCCCCACGTGCCCCCCGCAGGATGCGCAGCAAGCGCTGGCGCAGCGTTTCCAGTTGCGAACGGCCGTTGTCCATCACGCGGTAGCGGCCTTCAAAGCCCAGCAGCAGGCAGTAATACAGCAGTTCAAGCAGGTCCAGGTGTTGCGCCGGGTTTTGCGATAGCTTGGCCAGCAGCTGGAAGAATTTCTCGCCGCCCCAGGTCTCGTTGTGAAAGGTCACCAGCAGACTGTGGGCCGACCACACACCGCCCCCGCCCCACGGGGTCAACGCGGCGGCTTCGTCCAGCGCGGTGCACAGGCAGTAGCGCGCGCCCAGGATCGTTTCGTTGGGAATGCCCGCCTGCTGTGCGCGCAACTCAAACTGACGGATCTCGTCCAGCAAGTGCTCGCGCAGCATCGCGGGCGACGGGTGCGACGCGGTGGCGCGGATTTGCGGGATCAAGTCCAACAAGGGGTTGGCCGCCGCCACCAGCGGGTTGGCGCCGCTGATGACGTAGTCATGAGGCCGCAGCCGGCTGGAGGCCTGGCCGGGCGTGTCGCCCAGGCTTCCCGGCGGGGCGGACAGGGTGTGGTCCGATGCATGCATAGCTGTCTCCGCGTTCAATCCCGCAACGCCCAGAACTCCATCGTCAGGCCGGGGAAGTCACCCGCCAAATGCAAGGCCAGCGCGCCGGTGCGCTCCAGCTGCTTCCAGAACTCCCCGCTTTTATCCAGCTCGAAATACACATGCCCCGCGCTGTAGGGAATCTGGCGCGGCGCCACCGGCAGTGCGCGTACCGCAACGCCCGGCAGTTGCAGGTGCACCAGATCGCGGATGCGTTCGACCGGGCCGATCTTGACCTGCGCGGGAAAGCGCGCGCGCACGGTGTCCGTGCCCATGTCCGCATGCACCGCCAGCACGAAGCCGGCGGTTTGCAGCAGCTCGGCGTCTGCAATCTGCGCCACGCGTACGCCCTGGCCCCGGTCTTGCAGCGGGATCTGCAACGCGCGCTGCTCAAGCACTGCCGACAGCGACCGGCGCAACTCGTGCATCAGCGGCGCGAACGTGTTTTGCAGATCGTCATGCACGTACTCGGGCAACACCTCTGGACGCCGTGTCGTGGACGTGAAGGTGGCCAGATCGCAGGCCAGCATCAACCAGTCGTGGAACAGCCGCTCGGGATGCTGGCCGGCGCTCTGGCGGGCATGCCAAAGCGCCCCGACGTAGCGGTTGACGGTTTCCAGCAGCATGAAGTCGGAGACCTCGGACACGCCGCCACGACCGGGCTGCGACAGCCGCGCGGCCAGGGCTTCGCTACGCGCACCCAGCAGGCCATACAGTTCGTTGATCCACCCGCGCAGCACAGGGTGTTCGCCGGCCGCCAGCCACGGCGCCACGTAGCCGTCGTCCAGCACGATGCGGTTGTCGGGCCGGCGCTCCACCACGCGCGCAACGCCCAGGCCCAGCCAATCGTCGGTGAGCTCGTCTTCCAGCATCAGCCGCAGTCGAAGGCGGCCCAGTTGCAGCAGGGCGGGCTCCAGCGCCACCGAGCCGGTGTCGTGCACATCGGCCTCGTGCACGAGATAGCGGGCCAGGGTGTCTTCTTCGCCTTCGTAGACAACATCGGTCGCGCCGGGACGTATACGGGGAATCGCCAACATGACGCGCGCGTCGCGCGCCCGCGCCGGCACCTCCAGCGCGGCGGGTGCGGCGGCCGGACCGGCAAAGTCGAACGGGGTGCCGTCGGGCATGACGCCTGACGCGTCAGTCAACACCAGCTTGCCGATCGCGAGTGCTTCGCGGTCCACCGACAGATGCGAAAACCCCCAGAAGAACCCTTGCGCCGCCACCGCACGCTGCGTCGCCGCGTGCAGCACATGACGCTCCAGCTGCTGGAAATGCTGCGGCCGCAGGAACATGCCCTCCGACCAGATCACTTTGTCTCTGCTCACCATGCTCAGGTTCTCTTGTTATCGTTTGATTTGTGCTGCTAGAAAGGCCACCACGAACGGCTGCGGTCCACCTCTTCCAGGCCAGCGCGCGTCACGGCCACTTTCACCGTCTCCTCATTCGGTGAAAACTGCCATACCTTGTAGATGTTCGTGTTCTGCGGTTCGGGCAGCGACACCAGCAAACGCCATTTGCTCTGCTCAAGATCCCGGTACGCGGCCACCACGCCCACCACGCGCGCGTCCGCGTTGCCGGGGTAATGCAGCACCTTCGTATCCCCCGGCCGCAAGATGACCTGTTCGGTGTTGAGCAGCTCGGTGCCCAGCGCCGCGCGCGCATCGGCCTGCAAAGTGAAAAAGTCGCTGGCCTGGAAGGTGCTGGCCGACTTCAATTCATAGATGGTCACCTGCACCGGCGAGGGCCTGCCACTGGCGCTGGCGTTTACCTTCGGGTCCGCGCGCAGTTCGATGGCGTAAGGCGCGGGCACGCGCTTGGCGGTGGATGAACATCCGACGATCAGCGCCCCCGCCGCCAGACATGCCGCGACGCGCGGCCAACGCCCCCGGGGACGCCCCGTGGGCAAGCTTGTCTCGTAAGAAAACCGGTTCATAAGTCCTCGGAAATAAAACACACACGTCTGTTACGCCACGACGCAACCGCCACGCGCCGGGCCGCTATCATCGGCTGAACAACCGAGCCACTTTCCTTGTGCATCGACACGCCCGCGCCATGAAACAGCCCGTTCGTCTTAGCCCGATTGCCATTCTTGCGGTGCTCGCGGCCTGTAGTTCCTCGCCGTCCCCGCAAGCCGCCGACGCCTTGCAGCAGGTGCGCAACGAATACGCCGCCAGCCGTTTCGGTGACGTCGCGCGCACCGTGGCCACGTCCGACGCCCTGGCCACCGCGCCGGTGCCCGTGCGCGTCGAGGCCTTGAAGCTGCAAGCCTTCAGCTACTGCGTCATCGGCTACCACCAGCTTTGCGAGGACAGCTTCACTCGCATCCTGCAATTGCAGCCCTCGTTCGACCTTGCGCCCAACGAAGCAGGGCATCCCCAATGGGGCCCGGTTTTCAAGTCGGCCAAGGCAGCCCAGGCCCGCTGACGCGCCGCCGACGCCAAGGAGAAAGGCATGAAGCTCACGGTGTTCCAACATGCCGGCGACCCGGCTTTCGCTCCCATCCAGACCGAATTCCGGGCGCCCGGCGGCACAATGGGCCGCAGCCCCGAGAATCAGCTGGCCCTGCCCGACCCCACGGGCGACATCTGCCGAGTGCAGGCAGTACTGCGCGTCCGCGACGGGGACACCACCGGCTTTCTGATGAACTTGAGCAGCATGAGCACCGTGCGCATCAATGGGCAGCGCGTTCAATGCGATCAGGAACTGCCCTTGGTGCCGGGCGACGAACTGGAAATAGGCACCTACCGCCTGCGAGCAGATTCGGCCGCGTCCGCCGCAACCGATGCCCAAGCCCAGCCGGCCGCCGCCCCGGTCATCGAAGACGTCTTCAGCGACCTGATCGGCCCCGGCACCTTGCCCGTGGGCAGCGCCCCAGACGTATCCACCCACCCTTTCGATCTGGATTCCGCCGCCGCGCGCAACCCCGACGACCCGCTGCGCCACCTGCCACGCGGCGACGCGTCCGTCTCGCGCCCGGTCACCGACCCCCTGGCGTTGTTCGACGCAGCCCATGAGGGCTCGCCCAGCGTCTTCGCCGACGGCACGCCGTCCACGCTGCCCGCCCACGACCCGCTGGCCGACCATCGGCGCCATCCCGTCGACGACGCCCTGCGCGGTCCGCGCGATGCCACGGATAGCCGCGCCGCCGCCGACCACTTGCGGGAAATCGGCAGCTTCATGCGGCCCGCGTCCGTGAAGAAAGTGCCGGACGACACCGACCGCTAGCGATTCACGCGTAGTCATAGTCATAGCGAAATTCCCCGCCATTGGCCGACAGGCGCACGCGTTGCAGCTTGCGGCCCTGCATGGACGCGCCCAGCAGTTCGCGGCTGATTTGCGGCAGGACCGTGTTGGTAAGAATGGCGTCAACCATGCGCGCGCCTGACTCGACTTGCGTGCAGCGCGTCACGGCCAGCGCCGTTGCTTCCCGCGTGACCTCCAGCGCTACGTCGTGGTGTTCCTGCAAACGGCGGCGTACTCGGTCAAACTGCAACGCCACGATGCGCGCCAGCATGTCGTCCGACAGCGGCAGATAGGGCACCGCCACCAGCCGTCCCAACAGCGCCGCCGGAAATGCCTGCAACAGAGGTTCGCGCAGCGCCGCCGCCAGCCCTTCGGCATCCGGCATCAACGCGGGATCGCGGCACAGCGTGGCAATGCGCTCGGTGCCGACGTTGGACGTCAGGATGATGACCGCATTGCGAAAGTCGATGTAGCGGCCCTCGCCGTCTTCCATCCAGCCCTTGTCAAAGACCTGGAAGAAAATCTCGTGCACGTCGGGGTGCGCCTTCTCGACCTCGTCCAGCAGCACCACGCAATACGGCCGCCTGCGCACGGCTTCGGTCAACACGCCGCCTTCGCCATAGCCCACGTAACCCGGCGGCGCGCCCTTGAGGGTGGAGACGGTGTGCGACTCCTGGAATTCGCTCATGTTGATGGTGATCAGGTTCTGTTCGCCGCCATACAGCGCTTCGGCCAGGGCCAGCGCGGTTTCGGTCTTGCCGACCCCGCTGGGCCCACAAAGCAGGAACACGCCCACCGGCTTGGCCGGGTCGGTCAGACCGGCCCGTGATGTCTGGATACGGCGCGCCACGGCTTCCAGGGCCTCGCGCTGGCCGATCACGCGCTTTTCCAGCGTGTCCGCCAGCGCCAGTACGGCGTGTGCCTCGTCGCGCACCATGCGGCCCACGGGGATGCCGGTCCAGTCGGCCACCACGGCCGCCACAGCCGCCGCGTCTACGGCGGTGTGTATCATCGGCGCCTCGCCCTGGCCGCCCGCCAGTGCCTGTGCGGCGCCCGCAAGCGCCTGCCGTGTCGACGCGTGCTCAACGCCCGCCGTTGCCGGCGCGCTCAAGGTTTCGCGCAGCGAGAGCACCTTTGCGGCCAGCTCGCGTTCGGCCTCCCAGCTGGCGGCCAGCTGGGCTTGCGCCTGCGCGGCTTGCGCCCGTTCGGCCTCCAGGCGTTCAACGCGCTGCGCGTCGCCCGCGCCAAGATGTGTTTCATGCCGGGCAATGCGCAGCGCCGTTTCCAGCGCCTGGATGCGTCGGCGTGCATCCTCCAGCGCGGGAGGCACGGCGTGCTGACTGATCGCCACGCGCGCGCACGCGGTGTCCAGCAACGCCACCGCCTTGTCGGGCAATTGGCGCGCGGGAATGTAGCGATGCGACAAGCTCACCGCCGCCGTGATGGCCTCGTCCAGCAGCAGTACGCCGTGATGCGCCTGCAAGGTTTCGGCCAGGCCGCGCAGCATGTCAAACGCGCGCGCCTCGTCCGGCTCGTGCACTTGAACCACCTGAAAACGGCGGGTCAGCGCGGGGTCCTTTTCAATGTGCTTCTTGTATTCCGACCACGTGGTCGCCCCGATGGTGCGCAGCTGACCGCGCGCCAACGCGGGCTTGAGCAGGTTGGCCGCGTCCCCCGTGCCCGCCGCGCCGCCCGCGCCCACCAGCGTGTGGATCTCATCGATGAACAGCACGATGGGCCGGTCGCTTGCCTGGACCTGATCGATCACGCTGCGCAGGCGTTGCTCGAATTCGCCCTTTACGCCCGCGCCGGCTTGCAGCAGCCCGATGTCCAGCAGATACAAAGACACGTCGCGCAGGGGCGGCGGTACATCGCCCGTGGCCAGTCGCAGTGCCAGACCTTCCACGACGGCGGTCTTGCCCACGCCGGCCTCGCCCGTCAGCAGTGGATTGTTCTGCCGCCGACGCATCAGCACATCGACGATCTGGCGGATTTCTTCGTCGCGCCCCGACACCGGGTCGATCTCGCCCGCGCGAGCCTTGGCGGTGAGGTCAACGGCAAACCGCTCCAACGCGGCCAGGTCCTTGCGCGGCGCCTGCGCGTCGTCGCCGGCGGCGGTCGTCGCACTGACGCCTTCCGGCGACCCCTGCACCATCTCGTCCATCTGCTCAAGCAGCTTGTCGGGCACGATGCGCGCAAACTGCGGCGACATGCCCAGTAGCACATGACGCAGCGCGTACGTCCGGACCAGGCCCGCCAACAGATGGCCGCTGCGAATGCGCGCGGCGCCATAACGCAGCGAGCCCAGCACCCACGCGCGTTCCACGGCGTGATCAATGTGTTCCGACAGATCGGACACCGATCCGGCGCCGGCCGGCAGCCGATCAAGCTCTGCCGTCAGGTCGGCCTGCAACTGCCCCAGGTCCAGTTCGAACGCGCGCGCAATACGGTGCACATCGCTATCCTGCGCGTGCAGAATCTGATGCACCCAATGCACCAGTTCCACGTAAGGATTGCCGCGCAGCTTGCAGAACGCCGTTGCGCCTTCCAGCGCCTGGTAGAGCAGCGGATTAAGCTTTCCGAACAGTTCGATGCGACCGATATCCGACATGGCGTCATGGCGCGATCAAGCGCGCGGTGTCCTGGAAGGTTGGGCCTGCAAGCGGCCACGTGCCGGCGTCTGTTCGCGGCGTTCATAGTCCAGCAGCAAATCGTCGGCGTCGCCCTGCGCGGGCCGGCGCCTTCCCAGCCACGCCGACAGGCCCAGCGGCCGCTGCGCGCCCAGGCGCACGCCGCCGGCCTCATCGGCGCGCAACACCGGGCGCACGTCCCACGCCAGTTCCACGCCGATGTAATGCCTGACCCAATGCGTCAGCTGCCGCGCGCGCAAGCCGCCCGGCAGGAAGCTCTGGTAATCGTCGAACGTCAACGGACCGACCTCGATGCGGAACTTGTGCTGGGCATCGCGCACCGCCACGCCCAGCACCGAGTCGCGCCCCAAGCCCATCGGGCTGCCCAGCCCAAGCCGCTGCTCGGGCTCCAGGCGTATCCATTGCGGCACGAATTCGCGGATGCGCACCGGCAGGCCGAAGAACGCTTGCAGGATGTGCTTGAGCCCTTCGGGGTTGCGGGTCTGGCGCACCAGGTGCCCCGCCATGAAGTACTTGGCATGATCCAGCACGGCATCGCGCCGCTGCATCGACGGCTCGCCCATATGCAACAGGCTGGCCACATAGCGCGTGAAGCGCGCGTCCTTGCGGTCCAGGCTGACCGTGCTTTGCGCATCTGCCCAGGCGCGGTAGAACAACAGGATCAGGCGGTGATGGAACACATCGGCAAAGGCTGCCAGCGTGCGGTCGCTGTAGTGCGCCATGCGTTCGTGCGCATGCTCCGTCAGGTGCAGCGGCAAGGGGCCGTTGGGGCCAAACAGGCCGAAGCCATAGATGGAAACTTCAGCCGGCCGGCCGTTCTGCGCCGGCCGCACGCGCGCCACCGTGGACGGTGCGAACGCCATCGACGGCTCTTGCCGCAAGCGCACGGGCTCGTAACGCGCCACGGTATCGCGCCCCAGCGGCTTGCGCGCGCCGCAATGCGCATCGATCCAGCGCAGGGCGTGGAACAGATCGTGCGCGTAGGGCTCGCGCTCCAGGGCACGCCACCACTGCGCGTCGGCGACGGGATGCGTGACGTCCATCCCGTCACCCCATGTGAATCTGCTTGGCGTCAACCTTGACCAGGTCGGCGCCGGTTACCAGCGTGTATGACGCATGCAGCCGCGCGCTTTGCTCGGCCTGGAAATCGATGGAGCCCGCACGCACCTGGTCCACGTCACTGACGCTGCGCATGGACACGCGCGCCATGAGCGTCATGCGGTCCAGCACCGCTTCGTAGTTGCGCCCGACCAGCCGCGTCTCACCGATCGTGGCGTGCAGGTGTTCGGCCACCATGCGAATGCGTTTTGCGGCATGACGTTCTTCGTCGGCGTCCACGGAATATTCGGGCGTGCGGATGTGGACGGCGTCCCGGCCTTGCAAGGTCACGTCGCCCGCGCTTTCCACGCGCACGTTGCCGCCCTGCGAGCGCAGCACCAGATCACCCTGGGTCTCCAACACCGTGCCGGCGGATACCGCCTGCACGGTGACCGCGATGAGATACACGCGCGACGGGTCCGGCCCGCTGATCAGCACCTCATCACCCGGCTGGGGTGCCAGCAGGCAACTGGCGGCGCGACGCGCCAGCCAGGTGCGGCCATCGCACGCGACGGCGTAGCGGCCGTCGGCTTCGACATGCAGCACCTCACCCAGCAAATGCACCGGGTCATAGGCAATTCGGTTCAAGCTTGCGGCGGATTTCATCATGCGCTCCGGTTCGTGGGGGTGCCTGCCTAGACCGCGGGCCGGCGTCCCATGCGGGGCTTGAAGCGGGCGACTTCGCCGCGCTGCAGGGTCGACAGGACCAGCTCCGACATCATGTTGATCGACACATGGCGCGCGAAAAACTGTTCAAGCACGGCGCCAAACAAATACGGGCTGATGCCGGAGAAGGCCGCCTCGTCCACTTGCAGCGCGATGCGCACGCCGCGCCCATGGACGATGGGACCCGGCACCGGCAAGCGGTGATACACGGGCTTGGCGCTGACGTGCCGCAGCCCGGAGATGTGCTTGCGCACCACCGGATCGGCCAGGTTGCCGTACACGTGCAGCATCTCGCGCAGCGTTTGCGCACCCTGCTCGGTGTCCAGGTCCGTCAGGCTCAGGTAGTTCAGCCCCAAGTGGCTGATCAGGTGCCAGGTGGCGGCGTTCTCGGCCAGCGCCGCACAGGGGCGCGTGGGGCCGTGCAGCACCTTCACCGCGCGCACGGGCGCCGACACGCGCAGCGTCATGTCGGTGTCGGTGCCCAGCGGCAGCAGCATCGCCAGGTCCCGATTGGTGCATAGCGTTTCCAGCGACACATGGCGCAGCTGGCCGGAGAACGGCGCTTCCTGGCGGTCCACCAGCGACAGGAACACTTCACTGCCGGTGTAACCGGTGCGCGTGCCGTTGCGCTGCGCGGTGTCCGAGATCAGCCGGGGCTCGCGGCGCACGGAGTAGTACGCGCCGTAGTCGTCCGGATCGCTGCCCAAGGACCCGTAGAACGGACGGAACTCCTGCTCTTGTTGCTGCGCCGACGCGTGCCCGGTGACCCGCGTCACGCCGAACACTTCATAGTCCAGCGGGCGGCTGCGATCCACCACCACGTGATATTCCGACGTGCGCGGCGTGATCGCCACTCGATCGGCGCGCTTGGGAAACAGGTTGATGACGGGCGCGCAATGCAGCGCAAGATTGGCGGCGGAGATCGCGCCTTCCAGTTCCGGGGCGGCCACCGAGAACAGGAAGGTCAGATCGAATGCGCGGGTCTCGCGTGGGGTGGATGACGACGGCAGCGCGCCGCCGGCGCCCGCATCCGATGCGGACCTCGGCCCCGTTTTCAATCCCGCCTTCAAGCCATTCACGCTGAAGAACAGATAGCGCTGCGCAAAGGCAAAGTACTCCTGTAGCAAGCGATAGCCCTGGAATACGCGCGCATCGCCCGGCAGCAGCGCCTGGTCGTCGGCAAAACCTTCATGCCGCACCGCGCCTGCCGGCAGCTTGTTGATCCACGCCACCGGCCGGGCCGTGTCGTGGCCCAGCAATGCCACCGTGTGCCCCATCAGCACTTCCAGCAGGCGCTGCATCTGCAAATCCTGCCCGTGCAGATGGAACACCAGTTGGTCCAGGTCCAGGTCTTCCAGCCGCTGCCCGCCGCCGATTTCGATCCGTATGCGCAATGCGCTCAACACGCGCGCGGCGCGGCCGGCAAGGCCCAGCCGCGCCAACGGCAAGTCTTGCGGAGCCGCGGTGAAGTCGGCGTGAGTGACTTGCAGCGGCCACAAGCGCACGGCGTGCCCGGTCGTGAATTCGCACGGCGTCTGCTCGCCACGCGGTACACGGCCGCGCAGCAGCGTGCCGCGCGGCAATTCGAAGCCACCGGCCAAGGTGCCCTCGTTCATGCTGGGTGCAAACTGCACGATCGCCATCGACGGCGTGGGCGCCAGATAGTTCGGGTACACCACTTCCAGCAAGCGCTGCGAGAAGCGCGGAAACTCCGCGTCCATCTTCATCTGGATGCGCGCCGTCAGAAAGCTGAAGCCTTCCAGCAGGCGCTCGACGTAAGGGTCGGCCACTTCCGTCGCGTTCATGCCCAGCCGCCCGGCGACCTTGGGATGCGCCTGCGCGAATTCCGCCCCCAGCTCGCGCAGATACACGAGCTCGCGGTTGTAGTAGTCCAGCAAGCGCGCGTCCATCAGAGCCCACCCAGATCGCGCAGATCCATGTGGCCGCTTTCCAGATCGATGTCGGTACGGAACAGGAACTCAAGCGGGTGTGGCACGCACCACAGCATGCCCCGTATTTCCAGGCTGAGCACATTGTGATGTTCGAGCGTGCCCGTGTCCGTTACGCAGCGCACCTCGACCGAGGAATCCAGGATGCGCGGCTCAAACGCGGATATCGCATCGCGTATGGACTCTTCGACGTCGATCCAGTCGATCTCCGACATACGCTTGCCGGCCATCGCGCGCACGCCGAAATTCACGGTCGATGTGGCAACCTGACGATGCGCCGACAAGTCCTGCGAGGTCTGCAAGTTGACGGTATTGAGCAGCCAGCGCAGATCCCGCAACACCGCCGCGCGCAGCTGCTCATGCGTGAGCATGGCGCTGTCGCGAGGTTCTTCGCGACGCGTGGGGTCGTTGTCCATCAAGCGGTCCAGCAACGACGGCTGCAGGCGATCCCGCATGGCGCGCCGCGTACGCTCGGCAGGCGCACTTTGCGCGCTCTGCGAGCCGTGCACGGCCGGCTTCCAGCGGGCGGTGTCGTCGGCATGGCCCATCACGCGAACTCCACGCGGCGCAGGTCCAGCAGTGCGAACTCGCCCGCGTCGGTCAGCCACATCTTCTGGCCCACGCCCGCGTAGGTGTCGGCATACAACGGCCGCCACTCCGTCACGCGCCCCAGCTTGACGGGATCGGGCTGGTCGATCATGCGTGCGCCCGGCGCCGGCGGGTAACGGGCCGGCACCAGGCCTTGCAGCGTACGGCCGCCCACCAGTTCGATCTCGGCGCGCGACCACACCAGATCGCACAGCCCCTCGGGGGCCAGCAGGCGCAGGCATTTAAGCGCCGTGAAGGGCAGCCACACGTAGCGCCCCGCGCCCAGGAACTCGAACACCGGCCCCAGGCGGCTGTCG
>NZ_LBHW02000033.1:0-71357 GCF_001005835.2 Achromobacter sp. LC458 | reverse complement strand
GGGCTGCCCTCGATGGGGCGGCCACCGATGGGGCGGCCACCGATGGGGCGGCCCCCGCTGGGGCGGCCGAACGCGGCTACGACAGCTACGGCATACACCCGCACATGATGGACGACATGCCGGCCTGGCAGGTGCTGTTCGACAAATTCGGCGTGTCACGCAACCGCGATGGCCAGAACGCACAGCAATGGGACGGGCGCTTCTGGTTCGGCACGGCCACCGACCGGCTGCTGGTCAAATCGGAAGGCGAACGCGAGAACGGCGAGGGCTCGGACGGTGAAGTCGAAGCGTTCTGGAGCCACGCCGTCTCGCCCTTCTGGGACCTGCAACTGGGCGCGCGCCGAGACATCGGCACCGGCCCCAAGCGCAATTGGGCCGCCATCGGCATCGAAGGCGTGCTGCCCTACAACATCGAACTGGAAACCACCGCCTACGTGGGCGCGTCGGGTCGCACGGCACTGGCGCTAAAAGCGGAGTACGACCTGTTGTTGACCCAACGGCTGATCTTCACGCCCGAACTCGAAGCCAGCCTGTACGGCAAGTCCGACCCCGCGCGCGGCATCGGTTCGGGGCTGTCCGAAGGCTCGCTGTCGTTCCGGCTACGCTACGAAGTCACACGCGAATTCGCCCCGTATATCGGCGTATCCTTTGACCGGAAGTTCGGCCAGACAGCGCGCTACGCGTCCGACGCGGGCGCCAGCCGATCGCAGACTGCGCTGATGGCCGGCGTGCGATTCTGGTTTTGACGGCCGTGGCCGCATCAACGCCGCTGCCGTCGCATCACGGTGACAGTCGCCGTCACAGCGCCCATTTTTTTCCTTTACCCGATCGGAGCATCATGAACGTTTCCCGCCTCACCCGCCTGGTTCTTGCCGCCGCGCTGTGCGCGCCGACCTTCGTCATGGCCCAAGGCCCCGTCAAGGTCGAGGTCTGGAAGACGCCCACCTGCGGCTGTTGCGAAGACTGGGTCAAGCACATGCGCGATAACGGCTTCACCGTCACCACGCACGATGTGCAGGACACCGGCCCCATCCGCCGCAACGCGGGCATGGCTGACTACGGGTCGTGCCACACCGCGATGGTCGACGGCTATGCGGTCGAAGGCCATGTGCCGGCGCGCGACGTGCGCCGCCTGCTGCTGGAAAAGCCCGACGCGGCCGGCTTGGCCGCCCCCGGCATGCCGCTGGGATCGCCCGGCATGGACGGCCCCGAATACGGCGGCCGAAAGACGCCGCACGACGTGCTGCTGGTGGACAAGCAAGGCGGCGCGCGGGTGTACGAGGCCTACCGTTGAAACAATTCATCCACACCGCCTCAATGGCTACTCCTTGCAGTGCAGCAAAAATGCGCCACAATAAATAACACGTACTTCTCACCACCCCCTGGCAGTCATGGCAAAAATCGTCCTGTTCGAGAACATCCATCCGAGCGCCCGCGCGGTCTTCGAAGCCGCCGGCTACACCGATATCGTCACGCACGCCGCCGCATTGCCGGCGTCGCAGCTGCACGACGCCCTGCGCGGCGCGCAGGTGGCGGGGATCCGTTCTCGCACGCACCTGGATGCCGCCTTGCTGTCCAGCCCCGACCTGCGCGTGGTGGGCTGCTTTTGCATCGGCACCAACCAGGTCGACCTGGACGCGGCCATGCAGCGCGGCATCCCGGTGTTCAACGCGCCGTTTTCCAACACCCGCTCGGTTGCCGAGCTGGTGCTGGGCGAAGCCATTTTGCTGCTGCGCCGTATCCCCGAAAAGAATGCCCGCGTGCATCTGGGCCATTGGGACAAGAGCGCCGCGGGCGCCTTTGAAACCCGTGGCAAGACGCTGGGCATCGTGGGCTACGGCAACATCGGCTCGCAGATCAGCACGCTGGCCGAAGGCCTGGGCATGCGCGTCGTCTATCACGACGTCGAAGCCAAGCTGCCGCTGGGCAACGCGCGCCCGGCCGGCACGCTGAACGAGCTGCTGGAACAGGCCGACGTCGTCACCCTGCATGTGCCGGGCGGCAAGTCGACCGAGAACATCATGAACGCGGAAACCATCGCGCGCATGCGTCGCGGGTCCATCCTGATCAACGCCTCGCGCGGCGCCGTGGTGGACATCGATGCGCTGCACGCGGCGCTCAAGTCCGGCCATCTGGCCGGGGCGGCGCTGGACGTGTTCCCGACCGAACCCAAGAGCGCGGACGAGCCCTTGGCCAGCCCGCTGATCGGCATGCCCAACGTCATCTTGACCCCGCACATCGGCGGCAGCACACAGGAATCGCAAGAGAATATCGGCCGCGAAGTGGCTGAAAAACTGGTGCGTTTCCTGCAAGCTGGCACCACCAAGGGCGCGGTCAACTTCCCCGAACTGCCGTACCTGGAACCGGCTGGCGCCACCCGCATCCTGCACGTGCACCGCAACGCGCCGGGCGCGTTGGGCACGCTGGACAACCTGATGGCGCAACACGGGCTGAATATCGTCAGCCAGACGCTGCAAACCAAGGGTCAGATCGGCTACGTGATCACCGACGTGGAAGGCCAGGTGGATGACATCGTCATGACGACGCTGCGCAGCCACCCCATCACGGTCCGCTGCGACCGGCTGTAAGGCAGTAAAGCCCGATAGGCGCGTGGCCCGATCCGCAAAGCACGCGGTTCGGGCCACGCGCTTTTTTATTGCGCGCTCAGGATCGTGGCGGTGGCTGTGTTTGGGTCTGCGCGGCCGCCACCAGGCATTCCGCCATTTTCTCGCGCACGCTGCCGCTGTCGAAAGGCAGGCGGCCGATGATGCCGATGTCCCGGTGAAACGCATGTTCCTCCAGCGGCACCAGCCGCAAGCCCGTCAGATCCAGGCCACGCAATTGCGGCAATAGCGCCACGCCCAGGCCGTGCCGCACCAGGTTGGCGATGGCGTCAATCTCGTCCAGTTCGACGGCCTCGTGCACATTGATGCGGTGTTTCTTCAGAAAGATATCCACCACGCGCCCGCCGAACGACGCCCGGTCGTAGCGGATGAAAGGCTGCGTGGCCAGCACATCGCGCCACGGCGCCAGCGGCATGGCCTCGGGCATGGCCAGCACCACGGGTTCGCTCAGCAGGCGCTGCCAACCCAGCTCGGGCGGCAACGCGAAGGGCGGGCGGATCAGCACCGCCATGTCCACTTCGCCCGCGTCCACCTGACCCAGCAGGGACAGCGACACGCCGGGCACGATGCGCACCCGCACGTCGGGATACACCGCCCGAAAGCGGCCCAGCGCGTCCACCAGCAAATCGTGCTGCACCGAGGCGATGGCGCCGATGCGCAATGACCCGCTCACGTGTCCCGCCCCGGCCGTGGTGACCAGGCGCTCGGCCATGGCCACCAGCTCTTCGGCCTGCGGCAGCATCTCGCGGCCATGGGCGTTCAGCACCGCCGCGCGCGCGCCCCGGTCAAATAGCGCCACCCCCAGATATTCCTCCAGCCGCTTGATCTGGGCGCTGACGGCGGACTGCGTCAAACCCAGGTGCGTGCCGGCGCCGGTGAAAGTGCCATCCCGGGCCACGGCAATGAAGGTCTTGAATTCTTTGATCACGAGCAATCAATTTTTTTGGGTCTAAGGCACAAAAAATATCGTTTTTCAATCAAAAAAACAATCCCTAAACTAGGCGCTGGTGCTAAATACAGCACGCTGCACCCTGCGGGGATCCGCAGTCCGACCTTTTTGAATGACCCGGAGTTTTCATGACCGCCCAAACCAACCTGCCGCCGTTCCACTTGGCCTTTCCGGTCCGCGACCTGGCCGAAGCCCGCGCCTTCTACGGCGAAAAGCTGGGCTGTCCGGAGGGCCGTAGCTCGCCCGAATGGATCGACTTCAACTTTTACGGCCACCAGATCGTTGCCCACCTGGCCCCCAGCGAATGCGGCCACAACGCGACCAGCGCCGTGGACTCGCACAACGTGCCGGTCCGCCATTTCGGTGCGGTGTTGTCGATGGAACAGTGGGAAGCCATGTCCAAGCGCCTGATCGACGCGGGCACGGAATTCGTCATCGAGCCCTACATCCGCTTCAAGGGCGAAGTCGGCGAACAAGCCACGATGTTCTTCCTGGATCCGTCGGGCAACGCCCTGGAATTCAAGGCGTTCAAGAACATGGATTCGCTGTTCGCCAAGTAATCCCGCCGACCGCGCGCAACCGGCGTGACCCGTCGGTTTACGCGCTGCGGTAACGCGGGTTTGCCTCTTGCGCGGCCTGTTCGGCGGCTTCGAGATACGCCTCGATAATGCTGGGCAGCACTTCGTGCACATAGGTGCGCGTCAGCTGGGCCGCGCGGTCCACATCGCGGTTGGCCAGCGCCAGCGTAATGCCGTGGGTGTATGACTGGATGGTGTGGTTTTCCATCGAGCGGCGGGCCAGCAGGAATCGCAGCGGCTCGACCTGCTCGTAAAGCTTGCTCAACATGCTGGTCAGCGGCGTGTTGCCGGTGTAGCGGGCGCAAGCCAGATAGAACTCGCGCGCGGCGGCGATGCAGGCGCGCGCGTCTTGCTTTGCCATCGATGTGGCGATGGCCTCGTCGTAGCCGCGCAACTCGGCCACCAGCGGCGCCAGGTCGTCCATGTCGGCCAATTGCCGCAGGCAATAGGCCTCAAGCTCGGCGCGCAGCTGGTACAGATGGCGGATTTGCGTTTCGGTATAGAGCGTGGCCCGAAAGCCCTTGCGTTGGATATGCGTGACCAGGCCGCCCAATTCCAGCAGCCGCAAGGCTTCACGGATGGGGCTGCGGCTGGTGCCGAATCGCTGCTCCAGCTCTTGCTCGCGCAAGGGCTGACCGGGCCGGATAGTGCCGTCCACTATCAATTCACGAATCTGTTCCTGCAGGAAATACGGAATCGTGGCGGGCGCTTTTACGTCCAATCGGCTCCCCTTGACTGCCCGAGGCATGTGTTGAGAGACCGAAAGATACTAGAAATTTATTGAAACACAAATAAGAAAATTGTTGCAGAGGCCCGGCGCGGCCCCCCGGTAGGCGGAACCTGAGGCACTGCGGCGAGCACTGCGGCAGGCTCAGTCCCAGTCGTCGCGATACACGAACTTGGGCATTTGCCAGTTAAAGCGCAATGCCAGCAGGCGCAGGGCCAGGCCCGCCGCCAGCGCCAGCGGCACGGCCGCGTTGGCCGACAGGCCCAACGACTGCCCGCCCAGATACAGCGCCCCGGTCACCACGGACACGCTGGCGTAAAGCTCCTTGCGAAACAGCAGCGGCACCTCGTTGCAGAGCACGTCGCGCAGCACCCCGCCCGCGCACCCGGTGATCATGCCGCTGATGAGCACGACTGTGATCGGCAGCTGCATCATCTGCGCCACTTGGCAACCGATCACGGTGAACGCCACCAGCCCCAGCGCGTCGGCCAGCAGAAACAGGCTGCGCAGGCGCCGCATCACCGGCGCGATCAGGGCGGTCAGAATCGCCGCGCCGCCGGTCATCCACAGATACTCCGGGTGGATGACCCAGGTAAGCGGGTAATGCCCCAGCAAGACGTCGCGCAGCGAACCGCCGCCCAGCGCCGTCACGCACGCAATGATGCACACCCCCATCCAGTCCATGTCGCGCCGGCCGGCCGACAACGCCGCGGTCATCGCCTCGGCCACGATGGCGACGAGGTACAACGTGTGCAGCAACAAGGGGGAAATGTCAGAAAGCATGGGGAAGAATCAAGAAAGCCGGTGACGGAACCCGCCCATTGTATTGAGCCTGACCCCGCGCAAGCGGCCATTGCGGCGCCCGACCTCATCGCTTACGCTGGTCCGTGCGTTGATATCGATCAATCCCCAGTCCGCGTCGCGGCGAGACAATGGGGCATTGCCCCCGCAAGGGAGGTACCTGCCAGGCTGGCGGACGCGGGAGTCGCCACTCTGGCTACAACCGGGAGATAACGTATGACACAGCAAATCGGCCCCATCCTGTTGGCCACGGACCTGAGCGCGCGCGGCGATCGCGCCCTGGACCGTGCCTTGCAGCTGACGAAAGAACTGGGCACCAAACTGATCGTGTTGCACGTCATGGAAAACCATGCCAACTCGGCGCGCCTGACCACCCCGGTCTGGCGGCGGCTGTCCAGCGACCACAAGGCCCTGGCCGAACGCGAGCTGGCGGAAGACCTGGCCGCCGCCGATGTGCCGACCGAAGTGGTAGTGGTGTCTGGCGATCCGCTGGCGCACATCACGGAAACGGCCGACAGCTTTGGCTGCTCGCTGATCGTCACCGGCACCGCTCGCGACGAAACGCTGGGTCGGCTGCTGTTGGGCACCACCGTCGAAAAGCTGGTGCGCCAGGCGCGCCAGCCCGTGCTGGTGGTCAAGACCCGGCCGCGTCGGCCGTACCGCGACGTCCTGGTCGCCACTGACTTCTCCGACGGCTCGCGCCATGCGTTGCGCGCGGCGCTGCAACTGGTGCCCAACGCCAACCTGACGCTGTTCCACGCGTATGACGTGCCGTTCCAGGGCAAGCACACCCCCGAAGACGCCGTCTCGCGCAGCTTTCACCAGGAAGCCGAGCAAAGCGCGCGCGAGTTCACGGCCAGCACGCCGGAACTGGCGGGGCTGACGCCGCCCAAGGTGGTGCTGGAAGCGGGCCAGCCGGAGACGGTCTTGTCGGAATATTCCTTCCACCACCGCTCGGACCTGGTCGTGACCGGCACGCATGGCCGCACCGGCATCCTGCGCACCGCCATCGGCAGCGTGGCCGAACGCCTGCTGGAATCGTTGCCCAGCGACGTGCTGATCGTCCGCCTGCACGACGAAGACTGACGCCGCGCGCGGGTCGACAATAAAAAGGCGGCGCCCGGTGCGCCGCCTTTTTCATGGGCTGAGGCCTGCCTTCAGGCCTGGTCGCCCTGCTTTTCCATCGCGTCGATCGTGCCGCGCAGCCTATGCAGCAGCACGAGCCCCGGCAGCGCGATCAGCACCGTCAGCAGGAAAAACCCCGGCCAGTCCAGGCGCTCGACCAGCGGCGGAGTCAGCGGCCCCGCCAGATAGGTACGGCCCACGGCCGACAGCGCCGACAGCAACGCAAACTGGGTCGCCGAAAACCGGCGCTGGCACAGCGCCATCAACAAGCCCACGAACGAAGCCGTGCCCAGTCCGCCACACAGGTTTTCAATGCCGACGCCAGCCGCCATCAGCGACAGGTTCTTGGGGCTGACCGCGATCAGCCAATACGCCAGGTTCGACACCGCCTGTAATAGCCCGAACGCCATCAGCGACCGATACAAGCCCCAGCGAGCCATCAGCGAGCCACCCGCCAGCGCCCCCACGATGGTGGCCGCCAGGCCCAGCACCTTGTTCACGGTACCGACCTCGGTAGGCGTGAAGCCCGCGCCCCGGATCAGGAAGGTGGTGGACAGCGCGCCTGCGAACGCGTCGCCCAGTTTGTACAGCACGATCAGCAGCAGGATCGCCAGCGCGCCACGGCGCGTGAAGAATTCGTGCAGGGGCTCGCCAATGGCCGCGCCCAGCGTACGGGGCGCGTGGGCGACGTGCTCGGGCTCGGGCGCCAGCAGCGTGGCCACCGCGCACAGCAGCATCAGCGCACCCATCAGGACATAGGTGTAGCCCCAGCCGATCCATTGGTCCGCCAGGATCAGCGCCAGCCCGCCGGAGGCGATCATCGCCAGCCGGTAGCCCATCACCTTCACGGCCGCGCCCGCGCCCCGTTCTTCCTTGCGCAGCACGTCAGTGCAATAAGCGTCGAACGCGATGTCCTGCGTGGCGGACAGGAAAGCGACCACCACCGCCAGCAAAGCCAGCGGCATCAAGGCGTTGGACGGCGACAGCGCACCCATAGCCATGATGGTGATGGCCAGCAACAGCTGCGTCACCAGCATCCAGCCGCGCCGCCGGCCGAGCAGCGGCGGCACATAGCGGTCAACGAAGGGAGCCCAAAGAAACTTGAGGGTGTAGGCGGTGCCCACCAGCGTGAGGAAACCAATTTCCTGCAGCGGCACGTTTTCGACCGTGGCCCAGGCCTGCAAGGTACCGCCGGTCAGCGCCAAGGGCAGTCCGCTGGCAAAGCCCAGGACCAGCAAGGGGGCTACGCGGGGGCTGGTATAGACGTTGGATACAGCGGTGATGACGGTCTCCTGAAACGCGCCGCACGGCGCAACAGGCGTTGCGTCGCGGGCTTGCGGCATTTTAGGGCCTGTTGCCGCGCGCCGTCAGGAGGATCGGTGTCGGAATGTCAGGGCGTGGCAAAACGGTACACCGCCAGCGTGCTGCGCCAGCTGGGAAACAGCTTGACCTCGTGGCCTTCGTTGAACGTGGCGCGTTCAAGAATGCGCAGGTTCAGTTCGCCAGCCAGTTGTTCGAAATCGCGCAGCGTGCACAGGTGGATGTTCGGCGTGTTGTACCACTGATAGGGCATCTGGCCGGTGACCGGCATGCGCCCCCGCAAGATGGCCCAGCCATGCGGCCAGTAGCCGAAGTTGGGAAACGACACGATGCCGTGACGCGCCACGCGCGCCATTTCACGCAGGATATGTTCGGTGCGGTGCATGGACTGCAAGGTTTGCGACAACACCACGGTATCGAACTGTTTGTCGTCAAACAGCGCCAGCCCGTCTTCCAGGTTCTGCTGAATGACTTCCACCCCGCGCCGCACGCACGCGATCACGCAGGTGTCGTCCAGTTCAACGCCCGCGCCGCGCACCTGGCGGTGGTCCCGCAGGTGCGCCAGCAGCGCGCCGTCGCCGCAGCCCAGGTCCAGGACGCGGCTGCCCGGTTCGATCCAGCCGGCGATGCGCGCCAGGTCAGGCCGCAGCGCGGCATGGGCATAGCGGGGGGTCACGGGATTCATTCGGAGCGTCCTTCGGTCTGCGCGGCGTCGGCGGTCAGGCCAAGTTCGCGCGCGATGCGTTCGTAGTAGCCACGGACCACCGCGTGATAGCGGGCGTCTTCCAGCAGGAAGGCGTCGTGCCCGTGCGGCGCATCGATTTCGGCGTAGGTGACGGGGCTGGCGTTCTTGAGCAGCGCGCGCACGATTTCGCGTGATCGCTCGGGCGGGAAACGCCAATCGGTCGAAAACGACACCAACAGGAAATCGGCCTTGGCAGGCGCCAGCGCGCGCGCCAGGTCGCCGCCCGTGGTGCGGGCCGGGTCGAAATAATCCAGCGCCCGCGTGATCAGCAGATAGGTATTGGCGTCGAAATAACGGGTGAACTTCTCGCCCTGATAACGCAGGTAAGACTCCACTTCGAATTCGACGTCGTAGCCGTAGTGGTAGGCGCCGTTTTCGGCCGGCGCGCGTTGGGCGCGGCCGAATTTTTCGGCCATGTCGTCATCGGACAGGTAGGTGATGTGGCCGATCATGCGGGCCACCGACAGGCCCCGGCGCGGCACCGTGTCTTCGGCGTAGTAGTCGCCGCCGTGGAAATCCGGGTCGGTAATGATGGCGCGGCGCGCCACTTCGTTAAAGCCGATGTTCTGCGCCGACAGGCGCGGCGTGCTGGCGATCACCACGCAGTTGGCCACGCGGTCGGGCAAGGTGATGGCCCAGCTCAGCGCCTGCATGCCGCCCAGCGATCCGCCCATCACGGCGGCAAAGCGTTCGATACCGAAGTGGTCGGCCACGCGGGCTTGGGCGCGTACCCAGTCTTCCACTGTCAGCACCGGAAACGCCGCGCCCCAGGGCTTGCCCGTGGCCGGATTGATGCTGGCCGGCCCGGTCGAACCGAAGCACGAGCCCAGGTTGTTGACGCCGATGACGAAGTAGATATTGGTGTCCACCGGCTTGCCGGGGCCGACCATGTTGTCCCACCAGCCCACATCGCTGGGGTTGTCGGCCGCTTGCCCGGCGACGTGGTGCGACGCGTTCAGCGCGTGGCAGATCAGCACGGCATTGGTGCGCTGCGCGTTGAGCGTGCCGTAGGTTTCCACGGCAAGTTCGTAGGCAGCCAACGATTGGCCGCTAAGCAACGGCAGCGGTTCATCGAAGCGGATGAAGGTGGGTGCGACCAGGCCGACGGAACCGGGATCAACGGTGTCGGAGGTCGTGACGGTGGCGGGAGCGAACCCGCTGGCCGGATCAGCGGCCAAATCGGCGGCCGAATCAGCGGCCGAATCACCGGCCAAATGTTGGGCAGGAGTGGTCATACGGACCTCTTTAGCTGGATTTATTGGAAGGCGCCCGCAAGCGGATCAGGCAAATCGGCGCCGAAATATGGATGCTGCATTGGGTGCAGCGACAGGAATTCTAGCATTGCCGGCAGATGCTGCAAGGGCGCCGGCCTGGTGCGAAAATGCGTGTTATCCGCGACATCCCCTGCCCGCCTTCTTTGCGCGGGCGCGCGAATCGCCCCTCTGACAGGAAGGATATGGCTCACATCTATCTGGACGAACTGCAACACCTGGCCGCCGCCGCGCTGGCTGCCGCTGGCGCCAACCCGGCCATGGCCGACAGCACCGCGCGCGCCCTGGTTTTCGCGGAAAGCCAGGGCATCAGTTCGCACGGCCTGTCGCGCGTGCCGTTCTACGCGGGGCATTTGCGCGCGGGGCGCGCCATCGGTTCGGCCGTGCCGCGCATCGTGCACGAACGCGGCGGCGCGGCGCTGATCGATGCGGGCTCGGGGCTGGCATTTCCCGCCTGCGCGATGGCCGTCGAGCAAGCGGCCGTGCGCGCCCGCGAACATGGCATCGCCTTCATCGGCGTGGCCAACAGCCACCATTTTGGCGAAGCGGCCTATCACCTGGAGGCGCTGGCGGACGCCGGGCTGGTGGCGCTGGCGCTGAGCAATTCGCCAGCCGCCATGCCCGCCTGGGGCGGCAAGCGGCCGCTGTTCGGCACCAACCCCATCGCCGCCATCTTCCCCCGCCGCAATGGCGCCCGGCTGGTCATCGACCTGTCGCTGTCGCAAGTGGCGCGCGGCAAGCTGATGATCGCCGCGCGCGACAACCAGCCCATTCCACTGGGCTGGGCGCTGGACGCCAATGGCGAACCGACTACCGATCCAAAGGCCGGGCTGGCCGGCAGCATGCTGCCCGCGGGTGGCGTCAAGGGCGCGATGCTGGCGCTGATTGTGGAATTGCTGGCCTGCGCGCTGACGGGCGCGCACTTCGGCTTCGAAACCGAATCGTTCTTCGTCGATGCAGGCGGCCCCGCTCAACTGGGGCAGGCATTCATGGCGATCGACCCCGGCGCGCTGGCGGGCAACAACGCCTATCTGGAACGTGTCGAAACGCTGGTGGACGCCATGCTGGAAGATGATGGCGTGCGCCTGCCGGGCGACCGCCGCCGCAAGTTGCGCGACGAAGCGATCAAGCACGGCGTGGACGTTCCTGACCCGCTGATGGCGCAACTGCGCGACATGGCCGGCGTGGCCTGACTGCCCGGCGGGTATTGCGTCGTCAGGCGCCGTGGGTGAACCAGAGCATCAGCGGCGCCAGCAGCA
The DNA here is from genome assembly GCF_001005835.2 of Achromobacter sp. LC458. Lineage (NCBI taxonomy): Bacteria > Pseudomonadati > Pseudomonadota > Betaproteobacteria > Burkholderiales > Alcaligenaceae > Achromobacter > Achromobacter sp. LC458. Next base: position 59,958 of record NZ_LBHW02000033.1, on the reverse strand, counting down.
GGAACACCACGGTCGACACCAGCACGGCGCCCGCCGCCGTGTCGCCCAGCGTCGTGTAGCGCTTGGCGTACATGTAGCTGACCACCGCGCACGGCATGGCCATCTGCAAGGTCAGCGCGCCGGCCAGCACGGGCTCGAGGTCCAGCGCCCACACCACGGCCAACCCCGCCGCCAGGCCCACCACCAGCCGTATCGCGGCCACCTTGGCGCCGTCGCGCAGGCCGTTGGACGGGATCAGGGCCAAGGCGTGGCCCAGGCTCAACAGCATCAAGGGCACGGTCACCGCGCCCAGCATATGGGCGGTGTCAATGACCCAGGCGGGCACCGGCACATGCAGCAGCCGCAATGCCACCGCCACCACCGAGGCCAGCAGAATGGGGCTTTTCCAGCTGCCCTTGGTATTGACGCCCGGCAGCAGCCGCACGGCAATGGTGTGCATGACGAAAGAATTGACCGCGAAGAACGCCACCGCCACCGACAGGCCCGCGTCACCGAACGCCAACTGAGAGATAGGCAGGCCCAGGTTGCCGGCATTGGGCAGGCTGGCCGTGGGCAGCAAGGTGCGCACCGGCAGCTTCCACACTTTGAGCAGCAGCGCGCCGACCAGCGCACACAGCAGCAACGCCGCGACGGTAGCGATCGCCACATCCGCCAGCGCGCGGTCATCCAGGTGCGTCGTCACAAAGGTATGGAACACCAGCGCGGGCGTGGTCACGGACGTCACCAATGTGGTGATGAACGCGCCGCCAAAGGGGATATCGCGCTTGCCCCACAGCACCCCGATGCCCACGCAAGACAACAGAGGCAGCATCAGCACGATGGCTGACAGGTAGAACTGGGCGATGGCCAACATACAACTATTCCGTCAAAGATAAGTGGATCAATGCGCGAAAGCATCAATGCTTGCTTGGCCGCCGCGCGGGCCGCAGCATGCAGCAACTTCACTACAAGGGGGCACTGCCCCGGGCCACCATGACCGCACCGCTTCGCTTCGCCGCGCTTCGAGGATCATCCGCATTCCAGCGCTTGTGCGCCTTCCATCCGGACCTGGCCCAGCGCGGCGGGCCGCTATCATCATTGGGGCCGCCGATGCCCGCGATGCATTCGCTGGGCAAGCTGCCCCCCTACAAAGCGCTGTCCGACCGGCAGGCGGCGTGCCTGTATTGGGCGGCGGCGGGCAAGACCAGCTGGGAAACCAGCCGCATCCTGGACGTCGCGGAAAGCACCGTGAATTTCCATTTGCGCAACGCCTGCACCAAGCTGGGCGTACGCGGGCGCCGCACGGCCGTGGTGGTGGCCCTGCGCCACGGGCTGCTGGACAGCGTCATCGAGTAACCGGGTTGGCCGGGCCCGGCTTGCCGGGGTTGACCACCACCGATCTCAGGAATTCGCGCGCGCGTTCGGCGGGCAGGCTTTCTTGGGTGCCGGCGGCCACGGCCTCGATCAGCATGGTGTCGGTGACCCAGACCTTGGCCACCAGCCAGCCGGGCTTGCCCATGGCCTTGCCGTGCACTTCGAAGTCCTGCCCATAAGCCGGCCATTCCGTGGGCGGCGGGGCCTGCATATTCGTGTACAGCGAATGCATCAGCGCCATGCCCAGCGCCTGCTTGGCGGCCGGGTCGGCGGCAATGTCCGGCGGCAGCGGGGCCGAGCCCACCGCGAACACGGCCTCGCCCACGGTCGCGCTCGACAGGGTAAAACGCAGGGTATGGGTGTCCAGGCGCAAGTCCCGGGTATCGGTCGAGACCCGGTCGGGGAATGCCGCGCGCACGTGGCCGTCGGCCACGTCCACTTCGCGCCAGTTGTAACGGGGCGAGCAGGCGGCAACCAACAAGGCCAACCCTACAAACAGGCCGGCTTTCTTGAACATGAAACGAAACAGCGATGAAATCGTCATTACCGTAGACCCGACGGCCCATTCATTTCGAGGAATGCTGAAATTGTCGCCGATTTCCATCACCCCCGCGCCCGACGGCACGCCATTGGCCAACTATCTTTGGCCCGCCGCGCCCAATGTGCCGCCCCCTGTTACCGGGCCGGGCACGCCCAGCGTGTACCTGATGCACGGCCTGAGCGAACACGCCGGCCGCTATGACCGCCTGGCCCGCTGGCTGGCCGCACGCGGCTGGACCGTGGGCGCGCACGATCACCGCGGCCATGGGCGTTCGGGCGGCCCGGCCGCTACCCTGGCCCACCAGGACGACCTGGTCGTGGACGCCGTCGACCGCCTTCGCGCCTGGACCGCGCTGCAAGGCCGCCCGCCCATTGTGCTGGCCCACAGCCTGGGCGCGCTGGTGGCGGTGCGCATCGCCCTGCGCCGCCTGGCCGAGCTGGACGCGCTGGTGCTCAGCTCGCCGCCTTTCGTCGTGAACGTGCCGATGTGGGTGCGCCGCACCCTCACCTGGATGTCGCTGCATGCGCCCGACCTGCGCGTGCCCCATGGCCTGGCGCCCGCCCGCATCTCGCACGACCGGGCCGTCGTCAAAGCCTACCGATCCGACCCGCTGGTGCGCCGGCGCATGACCGGCCGGCTGGCCCGCTTTGTCGACGAAGGTGGCCGGGAATCGCTGCGCGAAGCCGATCTTCTGCCCTGTCGCACCCTGTTGATGGTGGCCGGCGATGATTCCATCGTGGCCGCCGAAGGCAGCCGCCAATTCGCCCAGCGCGCGCCCGCGCAATTGCTGACCCTGCGCTGGTACGACACCGCCTGGCACGAAATTTTCAATGAAACGGCCCCAATTTCCGATCCGGTTTATGCTGACCTGGACGAATGGCTGGCGCGCACGGCGCAGGCATTGTCCCTGCCCCCAGTACTGACTCCCTCGGCACAGGAGGCCGGCACCCCGTAAAATCCCGCGACAGACCCAAACGAGAAGAATCCGTGACTGATACCGCCGCCAACCGCCTCTCCCGCCTAGAGGCCAACCGCTCGCTGCTGACCCAGACGTTGCGAGGCATTGAAAAAGAAGGCCTGCGCGTGGACGAGCAGGGCATTTTGTCGCGCACGCCCCACCCGGCCGGCCTGGGTTCGGCGCTGACCAATGAACACGTCACCACCGATTACTCGGAATCCCTGCTTGAGCTGATCACCGGCACGCACACCGACGTCAATGCGCTGCTGGCCGAACTCACCAACACCCATCGCCACGTGTACAGCGTGCTGGATCACGAGCTGATCTGGAACCAGTCCATGCCGGCCACGCTGCCGGCCGAAGCCGACATCCCTATCGCCTGGTACGGCAAGTCCAACACCGGCATGCTCAAGCACGTGTATCGCCGCGGCCTGGCCGAGCGCTACGGCAAGCGGATGCAATGCATCGCCGGCGTGCACTACAACTTCTCGCTGTCCGAAGATTTGTGGTCCGTGCTGGACACGCAAGCCGGTTCCGCGCAAGACCGCCGTTCGCGCGGCTATATCGGGCTGATCCGAAACTTCACGCGCTATTCCTGGCTGCTGATGTACCTGTTTGGCGCGGCGCCCGCGCTGTCCAGCGACTTCCTGAATGGCCCTGACCACCCGCTGGAACGCCTGGGCGACCACACGCTGTACCTGCCCTACGCCACCAGCCTGCGCATGAGCGACCTGGGCTATCAGAACAAGGCGCAGTCGCAGCTCAAGCTTTGCTACAACGACCTGGATACCTTCCTGGGCCGGCTGTACGACGCCGTGACGCAAACGTGGCCCGACTACGAGAAGATCGGCACGCATCGCAATGGCGAATGGATCCAGCTGAACACCAACGTGCTTCAGATCGAAAACGAGTACTACTCCAGCATCCGCCCCAAGCGTGCCACCGGCCGCTGCGAACGCCCCATCACCGCCCTGGCGGAACGCGGCGTGCAATACGTGGAAGTGCGCTGCCTGGATATCGACCCCGAATCGCCCGTGGGCATCGACGCCGACACCAGCCGCTTTGTCGACGCGTTCCTGCTGTTTTGCACGGCATCGGACAGCCCGTTCTTCCCCGCCAACGGCTACTGTCAGCGCAGCGCCGACAACTTTTCCACCGTCGTCAAAGAAGGCCGCAAGCCGGGCCTGATGCTGGACCGCGAAGGCAAGCCGGTAGCGCTGAAAGAATGGGGCCACGAATTGCTGGACCAGATCGCGCCGTACGCCGCGCTGTTTGATTCGGCCCTGGGCGGCACTGCCTACGCCGATGCGCTGACCGCGCAGCGCGTCAAGCTGGACCAGCCCGAGGCCACGCCGTCCGCGCGCCTGTTGCAGTCGCTGACGCAAAGCGGCCTGTCGTTTCACGACTACTCGCTGGCGCAAAGCCGCAAGCATGCGGACACGCTGCGCGCACAAGCCCTGCCGTCGGATCTGGCGGCGGCCTATCAACAGGCAGCAACGCAGTCCACCGAAGAGCAGCAGCGCATCGAGCAGTCGGACACGGTGGACTTCGCGACCTACGTGGCGCGCTACCACGAGGCCCTGAAGGCCCCGCGTAAATAAGGCGTATCGTTAGGGTTTGCGTACGCGGCGCCTGCCTGACGGGCAAGCGCCGCGCTTCGGTCAGTCTCACTCTGGAGGTTTTTCAATGCGCCGCACCGCAACATTCCTGATGGCCCTGGCAGCCAGCGTGGGCATCGCCCATGCCGCGCCGCCGCCCATGCAGACCGTGGATTCGGTGGACCTGAAACGCTATGTCGGCATGTGGTACGAAATCGCCAATTTCCCCATGTTCTTCCAGCGCAATTGCGTCGGCGATACCACCGCCGAATACACCGCGCACCCCGACGGCACCATCGGCGTGAACAATCGCTGCCGCACCAAGGACGGCGATATCGACTCCGCATCCGGCACCGCCACCGTCGTGGAAGGCAGCAACAACGCCAAGCTTGAAGTCACCTTCTTCAAGCCGTTCAAGGGCGATTACTGGGTGATCGGCCTGGACCCGGAATACCGCTGGTCCGTGGTGGGTACGCCCGACCGCAAGTACCTGTGGATTCTGTCGCGCTCGCCGCAATTGCCCAAGGAAGAGTTGGACAAGGCGCTGGCTGCCGCGAAGGCGCAGGGCTACGAGCTGGACGAACTGCGGTACACCCCGCAGAAATAAGCGGAACGCCGGCTAGCGCCGGCTCCCGCCAAGAGTCGCCCTACTTGGCGCGGCTCGGCGATCAGCCCGCGTAGTCGCGGGCCAGACGCACCACCGTCACGCCGGGCTTCAGCTGGCGCAGCGACGGCATGATCAACGTGCAGTTGTCATAGGGCGTCACGATCGGCTGGCCATCCGCCCACCCGATCACCGAGCCGGCTTGCGCCAGCGTTTCCAGACCGGTCCAGGGTTGCGCAAACGTCACGTCCATCGACGGCGCCACCACGGCGTCCGTCACTTCCAGCACGCGTTGGGTATCGGGATCGGGCAACAGCCAGCCGGCCGGCACATCGGCCGCGTCCACCACGCCGGATTCCGCCAACATGCGAGCCACCATGTCGCGCGCAACATCGCGCGAGGCCAGCTCGCCATGGAAACCGCATTCGATCAGCAAGGCACACGCGTCGTCGCGCGCGGCATCGCCGAACTGCGCAAAGTCGCGCATGCGCACACCGTCTTTGTGGCCGGCGTCCACGATCACATGCTGCGGCGCCTTCAGGCGGCGCGCCAGTGCGATGTTGCGCGGCAAGACGCCCGTCAACAACAAGGGCGCGCCCGGCTCGTGCATGGAATGCAGGTCCAGCAGCCAGTCCGCGCGCTGCACCCAGGGGCGCAACGCCGCGCCGCGTTGGCGGTCGGCGGTGGTGGGGTTGTCCAGGCGCTCGGCGCTCCAGACGCGGTTCATGTCTTCGGTAACGAAGCGCGAGGCATCGTGCTTGGCCAGATCGAAGCGGTCAAACGCGTCCAGGTTGCAGAAGGCCAGCGTCAGGCTGCCCCGGCGCGGCTTCACGCCGGCCGCCAGCAGGTCTTTCAGCGCCCACGCGCCGCACAGTTCGTTGCCGTGCACCAGCGCGCTTACCATCAGCGCCCGCCCCGGCACGTCGGAATCAAAATGCCAGACGCCCGGCGTATCGGTATTGCCCGCGCGTTCGGCGGCGAGGTCGGGAACGGGAAGCTGAAATTGCATGGTGAGATCCGCTTTCTGACGTAGGTGCTGGGGGCCGATTACTGGGGGGCGATCACTGCGCTTCGATCTTGGCGGCCTTGACCAGCGCGCCGTACTTCTTGGTTTCTTCGGCTTGGTAGGCCACCAGGTCGACGCCCGGCTGGGCCACTTCGCCGCCCGCCTCTTGCATCTTCTTGCGGAACGATTCGGACTTCAGCGTTTCGTCCAGCACGGTGCGCAGCTTTGCCACAACCGGCTCGGGCAAGCCGGCGGGGCCGTACAGCGCAAACCACAGGTTGATGTCGACGGATTCAAAGCCGGGCGTGGCGGCCAGCGGCGCGATTTCCGGCGCGGCCGGCGAACGCTTGTTCTCGGTCAGGCCCAGCGCCACGATGTTGCCGCTGCGCACCTGCGGCAGGCCCGAGGACAGCACCAGCATGCCGTAGTCCAGCTGGCCGCTCATCAGGTCCGTCACCAGCGGCGACACGCCGCGATACGGCACGTGTTCGGCGCGCGTGCCAGTGGCCTGGTTGATCATTTCGCCGGCCAGATGCAGCGTGGTGCCCACGCCGGACGAGCCGTAGTTGAACGTGCCCGGCTCCGCGCCGCGCAGCTTTTGCAGGTAGTCAGCGGCCGTCTTGACGCCGGAATTCTTGCTGGCCGCCAGCAGCATGGGCTGCGAGGCCACCAGCCCCAGGGCCGTGAAGTCCTTGGCGCTGTCGTACTTGACCGCCGTGTTGATCATGCGGGCAATCACCATTTCGTTGGTGGAGCCCAGGAAAATCGTGTAGCCGTCCGGCGCGGCGCGTGCCACGCGCTGGGCGCCGATGGTGCCGCCTGCGCCGCCCACGTTTTCAACCACGACGGTCTGGCCCAGGCGCTTGCCCAGCTCTTCGCCCAACAGGCGCGCCGTCAGGTCCAGGCTGCCGCCGGCGGGATAGCCCACCACCAGCGACACGCTGCGGGCCGGGTAATCGGCGGCGAAGGCGGCCGGGGCGGTTGCCACGGCCGAGGCGGCACAAAACGCAACAAGCGCTGCGCGCAGCGGGTGCAGTACGGACTTCATGTTTTCTTCCTTGGGGTGCTGAGGGGTGGACGGCGTGGCCGTCTCGTTGGAGGTATAGGCTGGTATTTTCGCGGCGGCAGTGTGAGACCGTCGTGCCGAAACGGCACATGCCCGTGCTTATCCTGCCCAGCCTGCAAGCTTGCCTGGCACGATGCCGGCCTCAGGCCTTGCGGTTCGCCGTGGCCTCCCAGGCCGCCTCCGCCAGATCCGTCAGGCGCGCGCGCGGCCGATACAGCCGCACCTCGAACGCGATCTCTTCGCTGCGCCCACCCAGGGCCACCAAGGCGCCGCGACGGCAATCGGCCGCCACCATCGACCATGGCAGCCACGCCACGCCCAGGCCCTTGGCCACCGCGCCATGCGCCGCGTCCAGCGAATCGCTGCGCACGAACGGCGTCAACGCGTACGGCGTGGTTTCCAGGCGGTCGCCCACGATGCGTTCCATTGCCAGCCCGCCCGTGTAGGTGATCAGCGGCACGGCAGGGCCGCCGTCTTTCAGCGCGTAGCGAGCGCGGCCGCGCGCGTCCGCCTGGCTGACGGGCACCAGCTTGTCGGTGGCCAGCGTCATGTAGCGATAACGCGCCGGGCTCAGCGGCACCGACAGCGCCGGGTGTTCGTAGCAGCACAGCAAGTCCACCTTGCCCTGCTCCAGGCGCACCACCAGGTCTTTTGCCTGGCCCGTGGACAACTCAACCTGCGTGCCTTCGGTCAGCACCTTGGGCGCGCGGTGACGCAGCCGGGCGATCCAATCGGCCACCAGCGTACGCGCCAGGCTGCGGCCGGTTGCGATGCGCAGCACCGCCTCGCCGCCCGCGCCCGAACTGCGGATGCGATGGCGCACCAAACCCATCTGTTCGACCACCTGCGTGGCCGTCTTGAGCAGCGCCTCGCCTTGCGCGGTCAGCGTCACGGGCAGGTGCTGGCGTTCGACCAGCGGCGCGCCCGCCCAGGCTTCCAGCGCGCGGATGCGCCGGCCGAACGCGGGGTGCGTCACATGGCGCAGCTCGGCCGCGCGCACGAAACTGCCCGTGCGCGCCAGCGCGATCAAGTCTTCAAGAAGTTTCAGGTCCGCCATCTGCAACGCCGTCAGCGATCGGCCAGCCCCATCATCGCCAAGGTGGCGCGGGTGAGCGGGCTGTCCGCGTCTTCCAGTTCATTGACCAGGTCGAAGTGGTTGCAGTGCGGCGTGGCAATGCGCGTGGACGCAAGGCCCGCCGCATTCCAGGCGGCTTCAAATGCCGCCGTCTGGTTCTTGAAGCCCTGCGTCTCCAGCCCGCCGACCGCCAGCAGCATGGGGCCGGCCTGCTCGGGCAGGTTGAAGATGGGGCTTTGATGCGCGGCCTGCTCGGGCGTCAATCGCAGCCAGGTATTGGGCAGGATGTCGCACAGCGGGCGCAAGTCGAACAGGCCGGACAAGGCCAGCGTGCCCTTGATGATGTCGTCCGGCACGCCATAACGCGCGGGCCAGCCGGGCGCGACCAGCATGCCGGCCAGATGCCCGCCGGCCGAGCTGCCGCCCACGTAGATGCGTTCCGGGTCCACGCCATAGGCCGCCGCGTTCTGGTACAGCCACGCCACCGCGCTGCGCACTTCGCGCACCACTTCGCCCAGGGTGGCTTCGGGCACCAAGGTGTATTCCAGCGTGGCCACGGCTGCGCCCGCCGCGTTGAAGGCCTCGGCCATGACCGGCGCGTCTTCCTTGCGCTGCGCGCGCCAGTAGCCGCCGTGAATGAAGACGAATACCGGCGCCGGGGCGCGCGACGCGGCAGGCAGGAACAGGTCCAGACGTTCGTCCTGGCCCATGCCGTAGCGCAGGTCCAGCACGGCGGGGCGGCGCGAGCGCACGCGCGTGGACGACTCCGCGTAGCGGCGCACGCAGGCATCAAAGTCCGCCACCGATTCACGCGCGTTGTATTGCACCTCGCGTTCGGCGATGGTGGGAAAGAAAAGGTCGATGTCGGGCTTATGCATGTCGTGCCTGGGGGTCGGGCTGTGAAATGATCCGTTCGATGAATTGCGCGGTCTTGCGGTAGTGCGCGGCCAGCATGGCCACCGAGCGCTCGGCGTCGCGGGATATCGCGGCGTCCAGCAGCTGGCGATGCTCGTCGTCAACGTTGCGCTCGGGCCCGTAGGCGGTGGCGCCCGCACGCGCCGGGCGCCGGTAGCGTTCGGTTTGCGCATACAGCTGGGTGGACAGGTCCAGCAGCCAGTGCGAGCGGCAGGCGCCGATCAAGGCGTGATGGAAATCCAGGTGGCGGGCTTCCAGCAGTTCTTCCAATTCGTCGGACGGCGCGGGGGCCTGGCCCGCGCGCTGGGCCGCCAACGTCAGCGCGTGATACGCGCCCACCAGCCGCGTTTCCCAGGCGTCGTCCGCGTTGGCCAGCGACCGCCGCAGCGCGTCGCAGTCGATCAGGATTCGGGTTTCACAGGCGTCCCACATTTCGTCGACCGACAAGGGCGCGATGCTGAACCCGCGCGACGTGGTGTTCACGACCATGCGTTCGCTGCGCAAGCGGTTCAGCGCTTCGCGGATCGGCGAAAAGCTGCTGCCGTAGCGCTGCCGCAGCAATTCCAGCCGCAGCGACTGGCCGGGCGCGAAGGCGCCGCTCATGATGTCGCGTCGAAGCAGGCGGTAGACCTGCTCGGACAGCGTGATGTCTTCAACGTCGGCGTTCCCGCCCGATCCGGGATCGTCCTGGCGGGAAGCTTTGATTCTTGGCTTCAACATGCTCTCCAGATGTCAGCGGCGCGTCCGCCGATCCGCGCACAGGCGGCTCATTCTACTCGCGCGCGGCGGCCTCATATTCCCAGATAACGCTGCGCCAGCTCGGGCTGCGCCGACAGCTCGGCCGGCTTGCCCGACCAGGCCACGCGGCCCTTGTCGACGATGTAATGGCGGTCGACCAGCGTTGCCATTTCGGGCAGGTTCTTGTCGATGACCAGAATGGTCTGGCCTTCGGACTTCAATGCCCGCAGGCACCGCCAGATTTCCTGGCGGATCAGCGGCGCCAGCCCTTCGGTGGCTTCGTCCAGGATCAGCAGCTTGGGGTTGGTCATCAGCGCGCGGCCCACCACCAGCATCTGCTGTTCGCCGCCCGACAGCGTGCGCGAGGACTGCGCGCGCCGCTCTTTCAAGCGCGGAAACAGCGTGAACACGCGGTCCAGGTCCCAGCCGCCCGGCGCGGCGCGCGCGGTGGCCACCAGGTTTTCCTGCACCGTCAGCGACCCGAACACCCGCCGCCCTTCCGGCACCAGCCCCACCCCCAGGCGCGCGACCGTGCTGGGCGCGGACCGCCCCAGCGTCTGCCCCCGGAACTGCACCGCGCCGCCGGTAGCCGGCAGCATGCCCATCACGGTCTTGACCGTGGTGGTCTTGCCCATGCCGTTGCGCCCGATCAGCGAAATGACTTCGCCCTCGCTGGCTTCGAACGACATGCCGAACAGCACCTTGCTGGACCCGTAGCCGCCCGTCAGGCCGTCAACCTTCAACATGTTCTTCTCCCAGGTAGGCCGCGCGCACCTCCGGATGGCGGCGCACCTCGTCGGGCGGCCCGCTGAACACCACGCGGCCGTAGACCAGCACGCTGATGCGGTCGGCCAGCGCAAAGACGGCGTCCATATCGTGTTCCACCAGCAAGATGCCGTAGTCGCCCTTCATGCCTTGCAGCAGCCGCGTCATGCGGGCCGATTCCTCGGGGCCCATGCCGGCCATTGGCTCGTCCAGCAGCAACAGCCGTGGCGACCGGGCCAGCGCCACCGCCAATTCCAGCTGGCGCTTTTCACCATGCGCCAAATCGGCGGACCGCACATGGCGGCGCTCGGCCAGGCCCACGTGCGTCAGCCACTGCATGGCTTCGGCTTTCAAACCCGCGTCGCGGCGCGGGTCGGACCACGCGCCGAACGCGCGTCCGCCCTTGAGCATGCGCGACAGGATCACGTTTTCCAGCGCGGTGTATTCGTGGCAAAGCTCGGTGATCTGAAACGACCGCCCCAGCCCCAGTCGCGCGCGTTCAAAGGCACGCAGTCCGGTGACGTCGCGCCCGTCCAGATGAATGGTGCCGGAATCGGGCCGGATTTCGCCGCAGATCTGCGCGATCAGCGTGGACTTGCCCGCGCCGTTGGGGCCGATGATGGCGTGGATCTCGCCGGCCCGCACATCCAGGTCCACCCCATTGGTGGCCACCACCGCGTCAAAGGCCTTGCGCAGTTGAGTCAGCCGCAGCAGGCAGTCTTGCGCGTCAGTCGGCATGGCGCGTCTCCAGCAATTTTCCGAACAACCCCTTCTGGCCCCACAGCACCACCAGCACCAGGATCGGCCCCATGTACAGCAACCAATGTTCGGTCAGCGACGACAGCATCTGTTCCAGGCCCAGGAACACGGCCGCGCCCGCGATCGGCCCCAGCAGCGTGCCTACACCGCCCAGTATCACGATCGCCATCAGTTCGCCGGACTTGGTCCACGCGGCCATGTCGGGCGTAACCAGCCCGGCATAGTTTGCCCACAGCACGCCCGCCAGCCCGGTGCCCACCGCCGACAGCACAAACGCGCTCAGGCGATACGGCGTGGGCGCCACACCCAGGTTCAGGGCGCGCCGTTCGCTTTGGCGCAGCGCCTGCAACACCATGCCGAAACGTGAATTGGTGACGCGAATGCACAGCAGCGTCCACGCCGTCAGCAGCGCCAGGCACACGTAGTAAAAAACCAGCGGGCTTTCCAGGTTGATGCCGGGCAGCACATTGCGCTGCGGAATCATCAGCCCGTCGTCGCCCCCATAGAATTGCAGCGACACCAGGATGAAATACACCATCTGCCCGAATGCCAGCGTAATCATGATGAACTGCACGCCGCGCGTGCGCAGTGCCAGGTAGCCGAACACCCAGCCCGCCAACGCGCACACCGCCAGCGCGATGGGCCACACGACCAGCGCGGCATTGCTGCCGGCCCAGCCGAAGATGGGCCCCGCTTCGGCCGTGTGGAACGCGATGATGCCCACCGCGTACCCGCCCAGGCCGAAGAACATGGCGTGGCCGAAGCTGACCATGGCGCCGTAGCCGATCACCAGGTCGAGGCTGACGGCGGCCAGGCCGTAGATCAGAAACCGCGTCACCACGCCGATCAAGAAGGGCGAGCCCGACGCCAGCGCACCGGCCGGCAGCAGGATCAATACCGTCAGTCCGGCCAGGCCCCAGCGGGCGCGATTGGAAAGTGTCTTTGCCATCATCATCCTCGCGCCGGGAACAAGCCGCCGGGCTTGGCGATCAGCACGATCGCCATCAGCACATAGATACTGGCCGACGCCATGCCGGCGGCCAAGGGGTCCGCCGTGGCGGGCGAGAACATCTTGGACAGCAACTGCGGCAGAAACGCACGCCCCAGGCTGTCAACCATGCCCACCAGCAAGGCACCCGCCAACGCGCCGCGCACCGAGCCGACCCCGCCAATCACGATCACCACGAAAGTGGTGATCAGGATGCGTTCGCCCATGCCGATTTCCACGGCCAGCAGCGGCGCCGCCATCACGCCCGCCAGGCCGCACAGCAACGCGCCCAGGCCGAACACCAGCGTGTACAGCTTGCGAATGTCCACGCCCAGCGCGTCGACCATTTCGCGGTCATCCGCGCCCGCGCGGATCAGCATGCCGATGCGGGTACGGTTGACCAGCCACCACAGCCCCACCGCCACCAGCGCGCCGATGGCGATGAACGACAGGCGGATCACCGGATACTGAAAACCGGGCGCCAGCGTCACCGCGCCTTCCAGGAAAGACGGGATGCCCACCAGCGGCGGACGCCGGCCAAAAATCAGGCTGACGGCCTCGTTCGAAAACAGCAGCAGCCCGAACGTGGCCAGCACCTGGTACAGGTGATCGCGTTTGTACAGCTTGCGGATCACCAGCACCTCGACCGATATGCCGTACAGCCCCGCGCCCAGCAACGCGGCCAGCACGCCCGCCAGAAACGAACCCGTGGTGCCGATGGCGTAGGCCGCGCAGTACGCACCCACCATGTAGAAGGACCCGTGCGTCAGGTTCACCACGCCCATGATCCCGAAGATCAGCGTCAGCCCGGCCGCCAGCATGAAAAGCATGGCGCCGAACTGCAAGCCGTTAAGCAGCTGTTCGAACAGAAGCGTCATGATGGCAACTTGCAAAATTGGGCATAGGCGTCCTTATCGTCGGCCACCAGCTTGCGCACCAGATGCGGCGCCAGCACACCCGCGCTGTCCTTCTCGATGCGCATCAAGTACAGGTCCTGAATCGGATGCTGGTTGGTGTTCATGCTGAACTTGCCGCGCAGCGACGTGAAGTCGGGCTTGCGCAGCGCGGCGCGAAAGGCGTCCGCCTTGGACAAGTCGCCACCGGTGGCTCTCAGGCCCACGCCGATCAGCTGCGCCGTGTCATAGGCCTGCATGGCGTAGTCCGTGGGGACGCGGCCGTAGGCTTCCCTGAAGGCTTTCGCGAAGGCTTGCGATGGCGCGTTGTCAAAGTCTTGCGACCAGATGCCGGTGGTGTACGAGCCCAGCGATGCGTCGCCGGTGGCCTGGATCATGCGCGCGTCCATCGAGAAGCTGGGCATCAGCATCGGGATGCTTTTGTTCAGGCCCGCCGCCGCGTACTGCTTGACGAAGTTGATGCCGGTGCCGCCCGGGTGAAACTGATAGATGGCATCGGGCGACAGCGAGCGCACACGCGCCAGCTCCACCGAAAAATCCGATTGATCCAGCTTGGTGTAGATCTCGGCAACCACTTCGCCCTTGTAGGTGCGCTTGAAGCCTTCGATGGCGTCGCGGCCCGCCTGGTAGTTGGGCGCCAGCAGCACCACGCGCTTGTAGCCCAGTTCATTGGCCGCCACGCCGCCCGCCGTGTGGAAGGCGTCGTTCTGGTAGGACGCCACGAAATAATTCGCGTCGCATTTCTCGCCGGCAAAGTTCGATGGCCCCGGGTTCAGGCTGACGTAGAACCCGCCCGACTTCACCACGCTGGGCACGACGGCGGCCAGCACGTTGGAAAAGTTGACGCCGGTAAAGAGCTTCACGCCCGACTGGATCAAGCGGTCGGCCGCCTGCTTGGCGTTGGCGGGCTTCAGGCCGTCGTCTTCAATCACCAATTGCACCGGCACGCCGCCCAGCTTGCCGCCGCCCTGCTTGATGGCCAGGTTGAAGGCATCGCGCTCGTCCTCGCCGATGTAGCCGGCCGGCGTGGACAAGGTGGCGATGAAGCCGATCTTGACGGGGTCGGCGGCGCGCGCGGCGCTCATCGACAAGGCCGCGCCCAGCGCGACGGACAACGCGGCGGCAATGCCGCCCAGTTTCTGTTTCTTGATCATGTTTTCCCCTTGAAGACTGCGTTGCCCGCGTCGTCGGCCGGGCGTGAGCTAGACCGCCACGACCGGATGGCGCAACGTGCCGATGCCTTCCACGCACGCCACCACCACGTCGCCCGGCCACAGCCATTCCTGCGGCTTGCGGCCCGCGCCCACGCCTTCGGGCGTGCCCGTGGCGATGATGTCGCCCGGCTCCAGCGTGATGCCGGCGCTGATGTCCGCAATCAGGAACGGCACCTTGAACAGCATGTGGCGCGTGTTCGATCCCTGCTTCTTTTCGCCGTTGACTGTCAGCCACAAGTCCAGCACCTGCGGGTCGGGAATTTCGTCGGCGGTAACAATGCACGGCCCGAAGGGCGCGTAGGTGTCCTGGCCTTTGGAATAGATCCATTGCCCGGCGCGGCGGCAATCGCGCGCGCTCATGTCCAGCATGACGCTGTAGCCGAATACGTACGACAGCGCATCGGCCTCGGCCACGCGCGAGGCGCGACGGCCCATGATCACGGCCAGTTCCACTTCCCAGTCCAGCTGCTGCGTGATCTTGGCGTTGTGCTCGATGGCCTCGCCCGGGCCGATGACGGTGGTGGGCGGTTTGGAGAAGATCACCGGCTGCTTGGGCAGGTCGGCCGACGTGTCCAGCGTGCGGCTGGATTCGGCCACGTGTTCCACATAGTTCAAGCCGATGCCGAAGATGTTCTTGCGCGGGCGCGGAATGGGCGCCAGCAGCTTCACGTTTTCCTGCGGCAGCGCCGTGCCAACGGGCCATTCGCCGCGATAGGCATCCATCAGGCGGCTGGCCTGCGACACGGCCACCGGCCCCAGGTCGATAAACGCCAGCATGTCGTCGGGCAGGCCCACCCCGCCCGCCTCGCCCAGCAAGGCCAGGTCAATTACATAGCCGTCGGCCAGCGCGCCAAGCCGGGCGGCGGCAGTGGGATGAGCACGAAAAGTCACCAAGCGCATAGGAACTCCATAGATTCAAGACGTGTTGAGCCAGGCGCGCGGGCCAGGCCCGCGCGGCGGATGAAAATTTGATGTGAAGGTGGCGCGGCGCTAGCTCAGGATTTGATGGCCGTCGTTTTCCTTGACCGCTTCTTCGCGGTACAGCCCCAGCGCGCGCATGACGGGCAGGTCGTTGAAACAGAACAGGCAAGCGTCATCGTTGGAAGACAGGTTGACGTGTTCGTGGATGGCCCAGGACGGTACGCAGAAGATGTCGCGTTCGGTCCAGTCATAGCGCTTGCCGTCGATGAGGCAATAGCCGCTGCCCTTGGCCACTTGGTAGATGAAGCTGCCGGTATGCCGATGCGCTTTGGTGTGTTCGCCCGGCCGCAGCAACTGCATGCTGGCGCCGATGGTCGGCATCACCGGCCCGCCGGTGGCGGGGTTGACGTAGTCAAGCAGGATGCCGTCGAAGGGGCTGCCGGCGGTGGTGCGGGCGTAGCGGCGCAAGGCGTCGTAGGTGGGTTCCCATTCGTACTTGAACAGGGGCGAATAAGGTTTCGTCCAGCCGGATACCTGCGGGCGCAAGGCGGCGTTGCCCCAGGCGGCGCTGGTATCGTCCACGGGATAGGTCACGGTCTGGTTCAGGTCGGGGTGCACGGCGTAGAAGCCGGCTTCCAGCGCGTTGACCAGCGGGATATCCAGGCCGTCCTGCCAGATGCAGGTGGTGCCGTCTTCGGCCACGCCATGTTCGTGCCAGGTGCCGTTGGGCGTCAGCACGAAGTCGTTCGCGCCCAGTGTCATCTTGTGGCCGTCCACGACGGTGTACGCGCCCTGCCCTTCCATGATGAAACGCAGCGCGGAATGGGAATGCTTGTGGGCCGAGGCCAGCTCGCCGGGCTGCATCACTTGCAGACCGGAATACAGCCAGCCCACGGCGGCCGCCACATCGCGTCGGCCGGGGTTGTTCAGGTAGATGACGCGGCGGCCCGCTTCTTCAGGCGACACCAATTCGGCCGACCGCAGTACATGTCCGCGCAAGTCCCGGTAGCGCCACACCACCGGCACCGACGCCGAGCGCGGCGCCCAGGGCTCAATCTTGTTCGCCACGGTCCACAAGGCGCCGGTTTCCAGGCGGGCAAGCTCCTGGTAATAGGCGATGCGTTCGGGCGAATCGGCCACATTGGCGCGGCCCGCGGTGTCTTCTCGATAGGCGTCGTACCGGTTCGCTTCCATCGCTGCCTCTTTTATAAAACCGTGAAGATTTTCGAAAATAATAGAGGTGGCAAGAAATCCGGGCAACGATTGCGCGCTAGGGGTTTTCCCGCCGCGACAGAATTAGTTGGTGTGACGCTGCGAAATACTGTACAAAAACACAGTGCGACGTGATACATTTCGCTCGCCCAAAAAACTGTCGTCCAGGGAGAATCCTGTGTCAGAAGCCGCTCATCTTGTTCAGTACATCGTCGTCCCCTATCGCGCCGCCGCCAACGGCGTGGCGCCTGGGGAAATCCGTCCGGCCAGCAGCGAATTCGGCGCCATCCGAATCGCTAATTCGATGGCGTCCAAATTCGCGGGGGTCGCGGCCTACGAAGTGTGGATCGACAAAGAAACCGGCGATATGGAATCGCCGCGCATCCTGACGCAAATCGGCACGGTGCCGTCGTTGGATGATTAAGGCGGGCCGTATCGCCACGCCCGCCGTGGCAACGTCTGGCCACGAGTCGGCAACGCGTCGATTTCTTTGACGCGTTGCCCGACTCCGGCGTCATGGCGTGCGGCGTCCTTGCCCGGGAAAGCGCTGGGCCAGCGCGCTGGATAAGGCGCGCTGCATAAGGCGTGCGTCATGGGGCGCACGTCATGGGGCGCACGTCTTGGGGCGCACGTCTTGGGGCGAGCAGCCTCCGGTCCGCCCCATGACACGCGCGCGCCCCGCCTCAATACGTGTAGCTGACACCCAGTTGCGCGGTGCGCGGCGCGCCGGGATATACGTAAGTATTGAACGCGCCTTCGTCGTAATTGCGGTTGAACACGTTCGTCACGTCCAGGTTCACCCGCAGGTTCTTGTTGACCTGGTAGAAGCTGTACAGGTCCACCGCCACATAGGCGCCCATGTTGTAGGAAGACGCCACGGTCTGGCCGGCGCGGTCATCCACATAGCGCACGCCCGCGCCCAAGCCCAGGCCACGCGCCGGGCCCTCGTGGAATTCGTACATGTTCAACAGGCTTAGCGTGTTGCGCGGAATGTTGGCCAGGCGCGTGCCACGCGGCAGCGTGTTGTCTTCCGTGACTTTGGCATCCACATACGAATAGCCGCCAATTACCCGCCATTCACGCGTGATATTGCCCGCCACGTTCACATCGATGCCACGGCTGCGCACCTTGCCGGCCGCCACGCGGTAGGTCGGGTCGGTGGGGTCTACCGTCAGTACGTTTTTTTTGTCGATCTGGTAGGCGGCCACGTCGACGCTCAGGCGGCGGTCCAGCAATTCCCATTTAGCGCCTACTTCAAATGACTTGCCCTGTTCGGGATCGAACCCATTGCCTTGCCGGTCGGCGCCCGTGTTCGGCTTGTACGAACGCGCCGTGTTGGCGTAGACGGCCAGCGTGTCGGTCAGGTCGTAGATGACACCCAAGCGCGGCGTGACGGCGGTATCCGTGGTGCGCCAACTGGCGCCTGCGGGCAGGCGGTCGCGGTAGGTGTGCTCAAAGCGTTCAAAGCGCAGCCCGGCCAGCACCTTGAAGCGGTCGGTCAGCGCGACCTGGTCCTGCACGAAGGCGGCCCAGGTCTTGAGATTTTCCTTGTCGTGCGTGGTGATGCGCGTCAACGCGGGGCGTGGCTGGCCCAGCACGGGGTCGTACAGATCGATGGGATAAGCGGCGGCGCCCGCGGCCGAACGCCGGATGATGGACTGGTAATCGTAGTCTTCGACTTCGATGCCGGTCAGCAGCGTGTGGCGCAGGCCGCCCGTATTGAAGTTGCCGGTCAGGTTCAGTTGGACGTCGCGGTCCGTCCAGTCCAGCTTGCGGTAATTGAAGTTGCGGCCCAGCGTGCGGCCGTCGGCCTGCAAGGCGTTCGCTTCCACAGCGTTGCCTTTCAGCGTGCCGTCCAGCCATTGCGCGCCGCCGCCCAGCTTCCAGTTGTCGTTCAGCGCGTGTTCGAAGCGCAACTGCACCACGTTGTTGTCGTTGTGCAGCTTGTTGTCGGTACCTGTCTCCCAGACGTTGGTGTCGCGCGAGGCGCGTTGAGTCTGGTTGGGATAACGCGTCAGGCCACGGTCCAGCGGATGGTTGTTGCGCATCACCTCGGCTTCGAGCGTGATGCGGGTGGCGGCGCTGGGTTGCCAGCTGATCACGGGCGCAATGCCATAGCGTTCGGTGCTGACGTCATCACGAAAACTGTCGCCGCCTTCGGCCAGCGCATTGACGCGATAGGTCAAACTGCCGTCTTCATTCAGCGCGCCGGTGGTGTCGATAGTGGCGCGGCGCATACCGTGCGTGTCGACTTGCGTGCCCACCGTTACGCGCGATTCCGCCTCGGGCTGCTTGGTGACCACGTTGAAGGTACCGCCGGGGTCGCCCCGGCCGTACAGGCTGGTGTTAGGCCCCCGGATGACTTCCAGCCGTTCAAGCGTGTAGGAGTCAGGCGCGTTGGGATAGCCGCGATTGATGGGAAAGCCGTTGCGATAGTACTCACCGGTGGTGAATCCGCGCACGGTGACGGTGGTCAGCCCCTGCCCGCCGAAGTTGTTGGCGCGGCCGACACCGCCGGCGTAATCCAGCACTTGTTCCAGGCGCGTTGCATTGGTGTCTTCGACGACGTCGCGGGGCACCACGGTGATCGATTGCGGCACGTCGTGCAGCGCGGTGTCGGTACGCGTCGCGCTGAGCGAACGCGTGGCCCGATAGCCGATCACCGGGCCGTCGGCACGCTCGGCATCGCCGTAGACACTGACCGCCTCAAGCTGAACGGGTGGTGTTGTGCCGGCTTCGTTGGCCACCGCCAGCGGAACCGCCGTGTTCAAAAGACATGCTGAAAAGATGACGCGCCGCATTCCAAGATCCGAGAATTTTTAAGTGGCGCGATCTTACTATCGATGAAATCGATTCGCATTCTCAGAAATGTAATGGGGCGTGATGTCCACTTTTCACAACATGGCAACGGGCCGGATGCGTGGCATGTGCGGCATTGCGGCAGCGGCAGGCAGGATGCAAGCGTACGAAAGCCGGGATGGAAAATTGCGAGGGGGGTAAAGCGGCGGGAAAGGCGGAGGGGGGTACTGCGGAAGTACACAAGCACTGTGCACTTTGATGGTGCGCCCGACAGGAATCGAACCTGTATCAAGAGCTTCGGAAACTCTCATTCTATCCATTGAACTACGGGCGCAGCGCAAGGAGGCGACATTGTACCTAGTTTTCGATAGGCTGCATGAAGTGGGTCAAATCTTCCGCCAATCTCATCGAAAACCCGGTCAGATGCATTGGACGCTCGTCCCTGACACCGTTATATAATCCAGCGTTTGCTTGCAGGCGGATGCCCGACTTGTCCGCCGATTTGTGCAGTTACTGATTTTCTGTTGCCGCCGCCAGGCGCCCCACCCGTTAGCAGGATTTGGTCATGAGCAACGAGCAGGAACACATAGAAGAGCACTCCTCCCCCATCAAGACCCCCAAGCAACTGGTCGTCACGATCGTCCTGTCTTTCGTGATCCCCATCGCCATCATCATTCTGCTGGTGAACATGGTGGTCTCCGGTACCAAGACCGGAGCCGGCTCGGATTCCCTGTCCCCTGAAGCGGTCACCAAGCGCATCGCCCCGGTTGCGGGGTTCGAGCTTGTGGACGCCAACGCGCCCAAGGTGTTCAAGACGGGCGAGCAGGTCTTTGCGGCGGTCTGTACGGCCTGTCACACCGCCGGCGTGGCCGGTGCACCGAAGGTGGGCGACAACGCCGCCTGGGCGCCGTTCATCAAGTCGGGCTACGACACCATGTTGAACGTGGCCTTGCACGGCAAGGGCGGCATGCCGGCCAAGGGTGGCAACCCGACGCTGTCCGACTACGAAGTGGCGCGCGCGGTGGTCTATATGGCCAACAAGTCGGGCGCCTCGCTGCCTGAACCCGCCGCTCCGGCGGAAGAAGGCGCCAAGAAGGAAGCGGACGCCGCCCCGGCGACGGGCACAGCCTCGGCTGCCACAGCGCCGGCAGCCGGTGCTGCGGCTGCCGCAGCCCCCGCAGCTGCGGCCCCCGCCGCCGCTCCTGCCCCGACCGCAGCGGCGCCGGCTCCTGCCGCTGCCCCGCAACAGGCCGCCGCCGTTAACCCGGCTGGCGAAAAGCTCTACAAGAGCGTCTGCTTCGCCTGTCACGCCACCGGCGTGGCCAACGCGCCCAAGTTCGGCGACAAGGCTGCCTGGGACCCCTACATCAAGACCGGCATGGACGCCATGGTGAAGGTCGCCATGCAAGGCAAGCCGCCGATGCCGCCCAAGGGCGGCGCCGCCAATGCCTCGGAAGAAGACATCCGCGCCGCCGTCCAGTACATGGTGGATCACGCCAAGTAATCCCGGCGTATGTCGCCGGAGCCGCGATGCGGATGACCCGGACAGTAAAAAGCCCCTTGACAATCAAGGGGCTTTTTTATGGCTGCGCTACGGGTAAGGGCGACGCCAGACCGCCGGGACGCCGGAACGCCGGACCGCCGGACCGCCGGACCGCCGGAACGCCGGCCGTCGCCGCGGCTTATTCCGCCGACGATTTCAACAGCGACATGCCCAGTTGCACCCGGCGTTGCAGCCACAGGCTGGGACGATAGCGCGGATCGCCCGTCACGCGCTGCATGCTCTTCAGGATTTCCAGAATGCGGTCCGCGCCCAGCTTGTCGCCCAGCGCCAGCGGGCCCACGGGGTAGCCCAAGCCCAGCGTCACGGCCTTGTCGATGTCTTCCGGCGTGGCGATCTGCTGCTGCGCGATATCGCTGGCGATGTTGACGATCATCGCCACGATGCGCTGGGCGATGAAGCCCGGCGAGTCCTCGATTACCGTGACCGGCACGCCATCGGCGGCCAGCAGGGCATGCGCCGCGTCGCGCCACTTGGCTTCGGTGGCGGGCGACACCATGAGGGTGCGGCGCTTGGCGCCATCGAAAGCGTAAAGCGCGTCCAGGCCGACCGTACGGCCGGCGTTCAGGCCTTGTGCCGACACCGTCGTCGACACGTCATCGCCAAACGGCGTGACGATGATCAACGCGTCCGCATCGGGCGATGCGCCCGTCACCAACGTGGCGCCCAGCTTTTCAACCAGCGCCGATGCACGTGCGTAGCCTTCCGCGTGCTTGGGGCTGACCCACACCTTCAGGCCGTCGGGCAGCGCCGGCACCGGCGGTTCAGCGGGCACTTGCTTTTGGCCATCGGCATACACATAGAAGCCTTCGCCGGCCTTGCGCCCGATCAGCCCACCGGCCAAACGCACCGTGGTGATGGGCGACGGACGAAAGCGCGCTTCGTCGAAGAACTGGCGGTAGATGGATTCCATCACCGGGTGCGACACATCCAGCGCGGTCAGGTCCAGCAGTTCGAACGGGCCCATGCGAAAGCCGGCCTGCTCGCGCATCACGGCGTCAACCTGGGCAAACGTGGCTACAGCCTCTTGGGCCACGCGCAGCCCTTCGGTGTTCATGCCACGGCCCGCGTGGTTGACGATGAAACCCGGCATGTCCTTGGCGCGCACGGGCGTATGGCCCATGCGGCGGGCCAAGTCGGCCAGCGCGTCGCCCACTTCGGGCGCGCTGCGCAGGCCGTCGATGACTTCCACCACCTTCATCAACGCCACCGGGTTGAAGAAGTGATAGCCGGCCACGCGGCGCGGGTGCTTGCAGGCGGCCGCGATGGCGGTAATGGACAGCGACGACGTGTTCGACGCCAGGATGCAGTCTTCCGAGACCACGCCTTCCAGGGCGGCGAACAGGTCGCGCTTGACGTCCAGGCGTTCAACGATGGCTTCCACCACCAACTGGCAGGCCGACATATCGGTCAGCGCGGTGGCGGCTTCCACGCGTTCCAGCGCGGCTTGTGCGTCGGCGGCGGTCAGCTTGCCCTTTTGAGCCAGCTTGTCCCACGTCTGGCGCAACGATTCGCGCGCGGCCGTCACGGCGTCGGCGCTGGTGTCGTACAGGCGCACACGCAGCCCGGCTTGCGCCGCGATCTGCGCGATGCCGCGCCCCATGGCCCCGGCGCCCACGACGCCGATGGTTTGAATCTCCGTCATCAACTCTCTCCTGCCTGTATTGGGTATTGGAATGGTGGTGCGCGCCGCGGCATGGCGCACGGCAAGCGGGCGGCGCCTGGCCGCCCGCCGCGATCAGGGCTGGCTTTGAGCCAGCGCCTGGATTTCTTCAGCCGACAACCCCAGCTTCTCCGCCAGCACCTGCGCGGTGTGCTCGCCCAGCATGGGCGGCGGACGGCGGTATTGAACCGGGCTGTCGGAGAACTTCAGGGGGCTGGACGCCATCGGCACCTTGCCGGCAGCCGGATGCGGAAGTTCGCGCTTCATTTCGCGCGCCAGCACGTGCGGGTCTTCGTAGACCTGGTCCAGCGTATTGATGGGGCCGGCCGGCACGCCCACGCCTTCCAGCGCGGCCAGCCAGTGGTCGCGCGCACCGGTGGCCATGCGCTCGGCCAGCAGCGGCACCAGTTCGGCGCGGTTCTTCACGCGCTGCGGGTTGGTGGAAAAACGCGGGTCCGCGGACAGTTCGGGCAGGCCAATGGCGCCGCAGTAGTTGCGGAACTGGCTGTCGTTGCCCACCGCCACGATCAAGTGGCCGTCGGATGCCGCGAACACCTGGTAAGGCACCAGATTCTGGTGCGCGTTGCCCGCGCGCTGGGGCGCCACGCCAGAGGTCATGAAGTTCAGGTTTTGATTGGCCATCATGCTGACCTGGCAATCCAGCAGCGCCATGTCGATGTGCTGGCCCAGCCCGCTATTGGCGCGCTCCAGCAGCGCGGCCAGGATGCCCACGGTGGAATACATGCCGGTCATGAGGTCGGCCACGGCCACGCCGGCCTTTTGCGGGCCGCCGCCGGGCAGGTCGTCGCGTTCGCCCGTGATGCTCATCAGACCGCCCATGCCCTGGATCATGAAGTCATAGCCGGGGCGGCTGGCGTACGGGCCGGTCTGGCCAAAGCCGGTGATCGAGCAATAGATCAACCGCGGGTTGATGGCCTTCAGGCTTTCGTAGTCCAGACCGTATTTCTTCAGGCCGCCTACTTTGAAGTTTTCCACCAGGATGTCGCTTTGCAGGGCGAGTTCCCGAACCAGCTCGGCGCCGCGCGGCGAGGCAATGTCCAGCGCCACCGACATCTTGTTGCGGTTGGCGGACAGGTAGTAGGCGGCTTCCGTGGTGTCGTTGCCCGCTTCGTCCTTCAGATACGGAGGCCCCCACGCGCGCGTGTCGTCGCCCGAGCCGGGCCGTTCGATCTTGATGACCTCGGCGCCCAGGTCGGCCAGGTTCTGGGTGCACCAGGGGCCCGCCAGCACGCGGGTCAGATCCAGCACGCGTATGCCGGTAAGGGGAGCGGGACGTTGCGACATCTGTAGTCTTTTCGCTAGATGAGAAATGAAAACGTCCGGCTTGCGGCCACGCGCGAAGCCAGACTGGAATTCCGTCATGCCGGCGGATCAGGCCGCCGGCGCGTCATACCCGGACGCGGACCGTTAGGGTCGCGCCCGCGGCACCATTCGTCAATCCGGATATTAGCTGTTTGGACACTATGACCGGATTTCCAAGCGGAAAACGCTTAGGAATGCGCCTTGATCGTTTCGCGGGCGATCACCAGCTGCTGGATCTGCGAGGTGCCTTCAAAGATGCGGAACAGGCGCACGTCGCGGTAGAAGCGTTCAACGGCGTATTCCGACATGTAGCCCGCGCCGCCATGGATCTGCACGGCGCGGTCCGCCACGCGGCCCACCATCTCGGTCGAGAACAGCTTGCAGCAGGCGGCCTGCATGGTCGTGTTCTCGCCACGATCGCGCATGCGGGCCGCGTCCAGCACCATGCAGCGGGCGGCGTAAAGCTCGGCCTGGCTGTCGGCAATCATGGCCTGGATCAGCTGGAATTCCGCGATGGGCTGGCCGAACTGCTTGCGCTCCATGGCGTACTTGACCGCGTCGGCCAGCAAGCGGTCGGCAATGCCCACGCACAGCGCCGAAATATGCAGCCGGCCCTTGTCCAGCACGCGCATCGACGTGCGAAAACCGTTGCCCTCTTCGCCGCCCAGCAAGGCGCTGGCGGGGACGCGGCAGTTGTCGAACACGACATCGCTGGTCAAGGCGCCCGCCTGGCCCATCTTCTTGTCGGGCTTGCCGATGATGAGGCCGGGCGTGCCGGCTTCGACCAAAAAGCACGAAATGGAATTGGCGCGGCGTTCGGGCGCGGTGCGCGCCATGACCGAGAACAGGCCGGCGATGGGCGCGTTGGTGATGTAGCGCTTGGTGCCGTTGAGCACATAGCTGTCGCCGTCGCGCTCGGCCGACAGGCGCAGCGCCATCGCGTCGGAACCGGCGTCCGGCTCAGTCAACGCGAACGATCCGATCAATTCACCGCTGGCCAGCTTGGGCAGGTAGCGCGCGCGCTGTTCGTCCGTGCCCGCCAACACGATGGCTTGCGAGCCGATGCCGATGTTGGTGCCCGCCAGCGAACGGAAGGCGGGCGAGGTCTGGCCCAGCTCGAACACCACGCGCACTTCTTCTTCCATCGTCAGGCCCAGGCCGCCGAAGTCGGGCGAAATGGACAGACCGAACAGGCCCAGTTCACGCATTTCGTTGACGATGTCCGGCGGCACCTGGCCGCTGGTGGCCAGTTCGTCTTCGGCGGGAATCAGGCGTTCGTGCACGAAGCGGTGCACGGCGTCCAGCAACAGGTTCAGGGTTTCAGTGTCGAGGGCCATGGTGCAAGTCTCAGAAGATGGATAAGCAGGCAGAGGGTCGGTGGCCGTGCGTCAGGCGCGCATGCCGCCCACCAGTAAATCGAAATAACCGTCGGCGATGGTCTCGGCGCTGTCGCCCTGGCCGGGCTTGTACCAGCGCACCATCCAATTCAGCATGGACAGCACGGCGCGGCCGGTCGCGGCCACATCCAGTGGGCGGAACACGCCCTGCTCCACGCCTTGCGCGATGACTTCGCGCAGTCGCTTTTCGTAGCCATCGCGCAGGCGCGCGGCGTCTTCGCGTTCGGGCAGCGCCATGCCGGAATAGCCGATCAGCATCGTGACGAATTCGGCGTGGTGCTGTTCGAAGTAGCGGGCGTGACCCACCATGAAGGCGCGCAGCCGGGCAGCGGCGCCCTGCGCGGCGGCCACATCCTGGCCGACGCTTTGAGTCAGGCCATTCAACACGCCCAGGATGATGGCGTCGTAAATGTCCTGCTTGGTGGTGTAGTAGTGATAGATGGCGGCCTTGGACACGCCGATGGCGGCGGCCAGGTCCGACACCGAACTGCCGTCGTAGCCGCTTTGGGCGAAGAGCTTGGCGGCTTCTTCCAGGATGCGTTCGCGGGGCGCCACCAGCGTGGGCGGACGGCCGGCGCGGGCGCGTTTCTGAACAGGAGGGGCGGAGGTCGCCATGACAGCCTTTGGAGACTTGCGCCGAGAACCGCGCGCGGGTCGGATGACCCTGCATTGACAGCGGTTCGGCGCATGCCGTTAAATAAAGATTAATTAATTACCGGACGGTCGGTAGGTAATTATAGGCACATCCGCCTTTTGGGCTCAAGATGGTTTTTTTGGTGCCCGAGTGCTTGCGGGCAAGCCCTTTCTGGACTGACCTGGACACAACGCGACGACGCTATGCCCCACTCTCTCGTGACAGATTTGTATGGCCAGATGTCCCTGCCGGTCATCAGCGCCCCCATGTTCATCGTCTCAAACCCGCAACTGGTGATCGCGCAGTGCACGAGCGGCATCGTGGGTTCGTTCCCCGCGCTGAACGCGCGTCCGCAAAGCCTGTTGACCGATTGGCTGGATGAGGTCCAGGCCGGCTTGGCCTCGCACCGGGAAGCCAACCCCGGCGCCGTCGTGGCGCCGTATGCGGTCAACCAGATCATTCACCAGTCCAACGACCGCCTGGAGCAGGATCTGGCCGTTTGCGCCAGCCACCGCGTGCCGCTCATCATCACCAGCCTGCGCGCGCCCGGCGACCTGGTCAAAGGCGTGCACGACTGGGGCGGCAAGGTTTTTCACGACGTCACCACGCTGCGCCATGCCGAAAAGGCGCTGGAAGCGGGCGTCGATGGGCTGATCCTGGTGTGCACGGGCGCGGGCGGCCACGCCGGCACGCTCAGCCCCTTTGCGCTGCTGTCCGAAGTCCGCCGCTTCTATGACGGCCCGCTGATCCTGTCCGGCGCCATCACGTCCGGCGCGCACGTGCTGGCGGCGCTGGCCATGGGCGCCGACTTTGCCTATATGGGTACGCGCTTTATCGCCAGCCAGGAAGCCAACGCCAGCGAAGGCTACAAATCCGCCATCGTCGAAGCCAGCGCGTCCGACATTCTGTACACGCCATTCTTCACCGGCATCCCGGGCAATTACCTGAAGGCCAGCATCACCGCCTCGGGCCTGGACCCCGCCAACCTGCCGCAGCCGGACAGCGGCGCCTCCAACTTTGGATCGTCGCGGGTCAAGCCGTGGAAAGACATCTGGGGCGCGGGCCAGGGCGTGGGCGGCATCGCCAGCGTGTTGCCCACGCGCGAAATCGTCGCCACGCTGCGCCGCGAATATGCCCAGGCCAAGGCGCAGTTGGAAGGCAGGTCGTTCGCATGAGCGCGGGGCTGAAAGTCGCCCGCGACGGCGCGGTACTGACGCTGACCATCGACCGCCAGGACCGCCGCAACGCGCTGGACACGGCCACCTACGCCGCGCTGACCGAGCAGCTGTCGCTGGCCAGCGCCGATCAGGCCGTGTCAGCGGTGATACTGACGGGCGCGGGCCAGCATTTCACGGCGGGCAATGACCTGCGAGACTTCCAGGCGGAACGCGGCGCGGGCGATAGCGCGGGGCTGACGTTCTTGCGGGCGCTGTCCACGGCCGAGGTACCGGTGATCGCGGCGGTCGAGGGCTATGCGATCGGCATTGGCGTGACCCTGTTGCAGCATTGCGACTTTGTCCATATTGGCCAGGGCGCCACGCTGCGCATGCCGTTCGTGGCGCTGGGCCTGTGCCCCGAAGGGGCGTCCAGCCTGCTGATGCCGCGCCTGGCGGGCCGGCGCGCCGCCGAATGGCTATTGCAAGGCAAGGCGTTTTCGGCTGAGGACGCGCGCGACGCGGGTCTGGCCACCAGCGTCACACCGGCAGGCGCGGCGCTGGTCGCCGCACAGGCCACGGCCGCCGACCTGGCCCGCCAACCGCCGGCTGCCTTGCGTCTGACCAAGGCCATGATGAAACGCGCGGATCGGCTGGCCATCCAGGAAACGCTGGACTACGAAGCCCAGCAATTCCGCGCCCGCCTGCAAACCGAAGAGGCGCAGGCGGCATTTGCGAAGTTCTTCAAGAAATAGCGGGCCAGGCGGGGGATTGCGGGCCGATTGAGGTCGCGATCTTCCCGCGCCGCATCAAAACGGCGAATCAGGCCGGAAATTGGGTGCCCGGCGTTCGCGCAGCGACTGGATGCCTTCCTTCACGTCCGGCCCGCCAAACCCCATGAACTCCAGCGCCAGCGACGTATCGAAGCTGGGGCCGGCCATGCGCAGCCAATTGTTCAGCGAATATTTGGTCCAGCGGATGGCAGTCTGCGATCCGGCGGCCAGTTTGTTGGCGACCTCGAAGGCGCGGGGTATCAAATCGGCTTCATCGACGCACAGCGACACCAGGCCGATGCGCTCGGCTTCTTCGCCCGTCACGGTTTCGCACAGCATCAGGTAGTACTTGGCCTTGGCCATGCCGCACAGCAGCGGCCAGACGATGGCGGCATGGTCGCCCGCCGTCACGCCCAGGCGGGTGTGGCCATCGATGATGCGGGCGTCGCGCGCCGCAATCGAGATGTCGGCCAGCAGGCCGGCCACCAGCCCCGCCCCCACCGCCGCGCCGTGCATGGCGGACACGATGGGCTTGTTGCAGTTGATGATGTTGTAGACCAGGTCGCGCGCTTCACGCCAGACGCGGGTGCGCACGTCGAAGTCGTCGGCCATCTGCTGCACCAGCTCCAGGTCGCCGCCCCCGGAAAAGCCTTTGCCCTCGCCACGGATCACCACGACACGGGTGTCGGGGTCGGTGTCGATGTCGCGCCAGATGTCCGCCAGTTCGCGGTGCATGCGGTCATCCGCCGTGGACAGCTTGCCGGGCTGCCCGCCCTTGGCGCCCATGATCAGCTCCAGCACGCCGCCGGGGTGCCGGCGCAGCTTCAGGGATTCATAGGCTGAATAGTGTTGCAGCGTGATATCGGTCATTGTCTACTCCGGGGTTGTCGGGGGCTGCCGGGCGTACAGGCCGGCATGTTTTTGCGCACTATAGTGGATTCACGAACGCCGCCCCGCCGCTTGTCCACAGGAGCCTCAGCCAATGAACACCCCCGCCCCGACCGGCGCCCCCATCGACCGCGCCAGCCTGCCCGCCCTGTTCGCCCCCCGCGAAGCCGACACGCACAAGGGCAGCTTCGGCACGGTCGGCGTGGTGGGCGGCGGCCACGGCATGACAGGCGCTGCGCTGCTTGCCGCCCGCGCTGCCTTGTTGACCGGCGCCGGCAAGGTGCTGGTGGGCTTTGCACAGGAAACGTCGCCGATGGCCTGCGACCCGCACCAGCCGGAACTGATGCTGCGCGACGCCCGTTCGCTGCTGGACACCGACTGGGGCGTGACCGCCTGGGTGGCGGGCTGCGGGATCGGCACGGACGCGTTGGCGGCCAACGCCCTGTCGGAACTGTTCGTGCTGCGGCATCAAACCCCGCTGGTGCTGGACGCCGACGGGCTTAACCTCCTGGCCTGCGGCGGCATCCAGCCCAATTGGGGCGCCGGTCCGGTTGTGCTGACGCCGCATCCTGCCGAAGCCGGCCGCCTGCTGGGCATCCCCGCGGCCCAGGTTCAGGCCGACCGCCCCGGCGCCGCCTGGAAATTGGCGCAGCGCTATCAATGCTGGGTGGTGCTGAAAGGCGCGGGCACGGTGGTCTGCCACCCGGCTCACGGCATCCGGGTCAATACCAGCGGCAATCCCGGTTTGGCCACGGCCGGCACCGGCGACGTTCTGGCGGGAATGCTGGGATCTTTATTGGCGCAGAAGCTGCCCGAAGACCAAGCCGTGCGCGGCGCCGTCTGGCTGCATGGCGCGGCCGCGGATGCGCTGGTGGCAGCGGGTGTTGGCCCGATCGGCCTGACCGCCTCAGAGCTGCCAAACGCGGCTCGCGCCTTGCGCAATGGGCGCTAAGTCCTCGTCAAATAAACATTTTTACAACATACTAGGGTTTTCCCTAAAACAATCATTGCGCCACCCCTAGGGTTATCCCTATAATGGTTTTCACCAAGACGAAACGGACTGGAGAAAGACCATGACTGAACTGACCCTGAATAGCACTGCCCGCCTGACCGACGCGCTGGAGCGCGACCTGCTGCGCGGCGCCCTGGAAAACCAACCCAATTCCCACCCGCTGACCAGCCTGAAGAAGGCCGGCCAAGCCGTGATCGCCGCTGTCGCTGGCGTGTTCGCCTTCATCGACGAAGTCAACGAATCGATGAATCAGGCCCGCGCCGCCAGCTCGCGCTTCTCCGGCTCGCAGTGGTAAAAACAGCCGCGCTGGGCTGAAATCGCGACGATCTCCCGCGATTTCGCCCGGCGCGCTGTCGTTGCACGGCCCGCTTGCCAGCCAAGCGCCCCGGCAACGAGTATCTGGCGCCGTCCCTCACAGGCGCCTTCGCGCCGCGCCGGTTCCCGTGATCTGCAACGAGGACCCCCGCGGCGCCCTCTTTGGCCCAGCGCCACCCCCCCTCTTCTCGGCGTTTTCCCTAGCGCCTTGTTCGCCGTTCTTCATTGACAGCGCGCGAAGCCCCTACCGATAATCGGCCCCTTGCCGTCGTGCCTGGCGCCTTCCCCCTCCCAAGCTTCTCTTGCGGTCGACACGCTGTGTCCACCCTGGCCTTGGTGGTTTTCGCGCAGGCACGATCCGGTTCGTTATTCCTCCGGAGTTGTCACCATGAAGTTGCGCACCACCCTGGCCCTTGTGGCCGCCGCCATTCCCTTGGCAGCCGCCCAAGCCCAGACGCTGAAGATCGGCCTGTCGGCCGAACCCACTTCGGCGGACCCCCACTATCACAAGATGACGCAGAACGACGCGTTCTCCGCGCACGTCTACAGTTCGCTGGTGGGTCGCAGCGCCGACATGAAGTTGACGCCTCAATTGGCCAAGTCCTGGAAGAACCTGGACGATCTGACCTGGGAATTCAAGCTGCGCGACGACGTCAAGTTCTCGAACGGCAAGCCGTTCACGTCCGAAGACGTGCTGTTCACCATCTGCCGCACGCTGAACAACGAAACCAACGTGTCGCAGTCCTACATGGACATGACCAAGCGCATCACGGACGTGCAAACGCCCGACGCGCACACCGTCATCATCAAGACCGGCGAGCCCTTCCCCCTGATGCCCGCCGAGCTGGCCCGCTCGCTGCCCATCGTGTGGAACGGCATTGTCGAGCACGGCAAGCTGACATTCGACCCCAAGAAGGGTTGCGGCGTGACGGGCCCGTGGCCCACGGTTGCCGACTTCAACAACGGCAAGGATTCCATCGGCACCGGCCCCTACACCCTGAAGTCCTACGTGAAGGGCACCGGCATCGAGCTGGTCCGCAACGAGAACTACTGGGGCGAGAAGCCGTACTGGAAGGAAGTGAAGTTCGTGCCGGTGCCGTCCGCCGGCCCGCGCCTGACCGGCCTGCTGTCGGGTGACTTCGACATGATCGAAAACCCGGCCGCCCGTGACCTGCCGCGCCTGAAGGACAACCCGAAGTTCGGCTTTGTGGCCACGCCGTCCACCCGCCTGGTGTTCTTCCAGCCGGACGTGGCCCGCAACCCGAGCCCGTTCGTCAAGAGCGCCGACGGCAAGAACCCGCTGCAAGACCTGCGCGTGCGCAAGGCGATTTCGATGGCCATCGACCGCAAGACCATCACCGCCCGCATCATGGACGGCATGGCCACCCCGGCCTACCAGTTCATGCCCGACGGCATGTTCGGCGCGTTGCCCAAGGCCCCGGAAATCAAGTACGACCCCGAAGGCGCCAAGAAGCTGCTGGCCGAAGCCGGCTACCCGAACGGCTTTGAATTGACGCTGTCGTCCACCAACGACCGCTACGTCAACGACGGCCAGGTCGCACAGGCCGTGGCGCAATACCTGGCCCGCGTCGGCATCAAGACCCACGTGGACGCCATGACGGCATCCATCTATTTCCCCAAGCGCGCCAAGCGCGAGTTCAGCTTCTCGATGGGCGGCTGGCCGGCGGAAACGGGTGAAGCCTCGGCGCTGTTCCAGCTGTGGGTTGCGTCCCTGGATTCGCCCAACAGCCTGGGCACCAGCAACTACGGCGGCTTTTCCAATGCCGATTTCGACAAGGTCTACAAGCAGGCCATCGTGACGGTGGACGCGCCCAAGCGCGAAAAGCTGTTGCAGGAATCCACCCAGATCGCCCTGGACAACGTGCCGCTGATCCCGCTGCACTTCGAAAGCAGCATCTGGGCCTTCCGCAAGGGCATCACCTACGAAGGCCGCCGCGACCAGTACACCCTGGCCACGTCCGTCACGCCCGACAAGAAGTGATCCACCGCGTCTGAACCAGAAAACGGCTGCCCTGTGCAGCCGTTTTTTTTGGTCGGATACCCTATACAATTCCCCCGCTTCATCGGAGTTGCCATGCCCACGCCTACCCCCGCGGCCCGTCCGCGCCCTTTTCTTTTAGCCTGTCCGGATTTGTCGGCCGAACGCTTGGGCAATACGGATACGCCCGGCGTCTGGCATTTCGATTCCGGCGTACCCGGCAAGCGTGTCATGTTGAGCGCACTGATCCACGGCAACGAGCTGTGCGGCGCCTGGGCCCTGAAAGAAGCGTTGACGGCCGGGCTGCGGCCTCGCCGGGGTTCGCTGACGCTGGCCTTCTGTAACCTGGCCGCGTTCGACCGCTTCGATTCCGCCAATTACGCCCCCGCCCGTTTTGTCGACGAAGACATGAACCGCGTCTGGAGCGACGACAAGCTGACCGTGCCGATCAGCCAGGAACGCCGCCGCGCCGCGCAGATCCGTCCATGGGTCGAACAGTCCGACTGGTTGCTGGACTTTCATTCCATGAGCAATTCCGACGTGCCGCTGCAACTGACCGGCATGCAGCAGCGCAATATCGACCTGGCCCTGGCGCTGGGCAACCCGGCCACCATCATTGCCGACGCGGGCCATGCGGCCGGCGTGCGCATGCGCGACTATGGCCGCTTTGGCGAAGCCGGCGACAACGGCACGCGGTCCTTGCTGATTGAATGCGGCTTCCATGGCGCACCCGAAGCGCGCGGCGTGGCGGTGGACCAGATGGCCCGCTTCCTGCTCGAAGCCGGCACACTGGACCGCGACGACATGCCCGCCGGCTGGATCGAACCCGCCGCCGCCACCCAGCGCGCACTGCGTGTTACCCACGCCGTTGCGGCCAAGAGCGCCGACTTCCGTTTTGCCGAGCCCTGGAAGGGGCTGGAAACGCTGGCCACCGCCGGCACCGTCATCGGCTGGTCCGAAGGCGAACCCATCGTCACCCCGTATGACAACTGCGTGCTGATCATGCCGTCCACCGCCAACCTGCGGCCCGGCGTGACTGTCGTGCGGCTGGCGCAGCCTATCGGCTGATCGACACCCGCCGGCACCACCGAGCGGCGCCCATCCACGAGGCGCCGCCGACCATTCAAAACAACAAGGGAAAGCATGTCCATCCAGGTATCCACCCGCAGCGCATTACTGGCCTTGGCCTGTACGTTGGCCGGCGCCCCCGCCGCCATGGCCCAGACGACGCCCACCACGTTGAAGATCGGCCTGTCGTCCGAGCCCACGTCGATGGACCCGCACTATCACCAGGCCACGCCCAACGACGCGATGACCTCGCACATGTTCGAGACGCTGGTGGGGCAGGACGCCAAGATGGACTTGATTCCGCGTCTGGCCACAGGCTGGAAGGCGCTGGACGACACCACCTGGGAATTCACGCTGCGCGAGAACGCCCGGTTTTCCAACGGCCAGCCTTTCACCGCGCAGGACGTCATCTTCACGTTTTGCCGCGTGATGAACAACGAACAAGCGATCGGCGGTTCATACCCGGCGATCGTGCAGAAGTTTGCCGACGTCCAGGCGCAAGGCAGCAACAAGCTGGTCATCAAGACGCACAAGCCCTATCCGCTGCTGCCCAACGACCTGACCCGCACGGCCATGCTCTGGAGCGGCATCGTCGAGCACGGCCCCATCACCTTCGACTTGAAAAACAAGTGCGGCGTGACCGGCCCCTGGCCCACCGTGGCCGACTTCAATGGCGGCCGCGACGTGATCGGCACCGGCCCGTACACGCTGAAGTCCTACGTGAAGGGCACGGCCATCGAGCTGACGCGCAACGACAGCTATTGGGGCGAGAAGCCCGCCTGGCAACAGGTCAAGCTGATCCCCGTGCCCGCCGCCGGCCCGCGCCTGACCGGCCTGTTGGCCGGCGACTTCGACCTGATCGAAAACCCCGCCGCGCGCGATGTGAAGCGCATTTCGGAAACGCCGGGCTTCGGCCATGTGATCACGCCGTCGGTGCGCGTGGTGTATTTCCAGTTTGATGTGGGCCGCAGCCCCAGCCCCACCGTCAAGGCCGCCGACGGCAAGAACCCCTTGCAGGACGTGCGCGTGCGCCGCGCCATTTCCATGGCCATCGACCGCAAGACCATCGCCGCGCGCATCATGGATGGCGCCGCCACGCCCGCCAACCAGTTCCTGCCCGACGGCATGTTCGGCACACTGCGCCATCCGCCCGAACTGAAGTACGACCCCGAAGGCGCCAAGAAGCTGCTGGCCGAAGCCGGTTACCCCAACGGCTTCGAGCTGACCATTTCATCCACCAACGACCGCTACATCAACGACGCCCAGATCTCGCAAGCCGTGGCGCAGTACCTGTCGCGCGTGGGCATCAAGACGACGGTCGACGCGATGACGCGCTCGGTGTATTTCCCCAAGCGGGCCAAGCGCGAATTCAGCTTTGCCATGGGCGGCTGGTCGTCTGAAACCGGCGAGGCGTCGTCTTTCCTACAATACTGGGTCAGCCGGTTCGACAAAGAGCACGGCCTGGGCACCAGCAACTATGGGGGTTACGACAACCCCGAGTTCGACGGCGTATTCAAGCGCGCCCTGGTGACCGTGGACCCGGCCGAGCGGGAAAAGCTGCTGCGACAGTCCCTGGCGATTGCGCTGGCCGACCTGCCCAGCATTCCCCTGCACTTTGAAAGCAGCATCTGGGCGTTCAAGAAGGGGCTGGTCTACGAGGGCCGTGCGGATCAGTACACGCTGGCCATGTCGGCCCGACCGGCCAAGTCGTCGCCCAAGTAATTGTCCAGGTAATCGCCCAAGCAAGCAGCCAGATAACCCCACCCACTCAACACGCCAAGCCAACACGCGGCGCGCCAAGAAACCCTGAGCCCACCAAGGAAATCATCACGTGGCCTTGTTCATCCTGCGCAGACTGATCCAGAGTCTGTTCGTACTGCTGGCCGTATCGGTCGTGGTCTTTTTCGCGGTGTATGCCGTGGGCGACCCGATCGAACTGCTGGTCAGCCCCGAAGCCAGCCAGGCCGCCCGCGAGGCGATGATCGCCCGCCTGGGCCTGGACCTGCCCGTGTGGCAGCAATACACCGGGTTCCTGTGGCGCGCGCTGCATGGCGACCTGGGCACGTCGTTCGTGCACGGCATCCCCGCCATCGAGCTGATCGTGCAGCGCATTCCCGCCACGTTCGAACTCGTTATCGTGGCCATCATGCTGACCTGTGTGATCGGGATTCCGCTGGGGCTGGTCGCCGGCCTGTACCGCGACGACTACCTCGGCCGCGGCATCATGGCGTCGTCGGTGCTGGGCTTTTCGCTGCCGAACTTCTGGCAGGGCATGATGCTGATCCTGCTGTTCGCCGTGTGGCTGGGCTGGCTGCCGGCCACGGGGCGCGGCGACACCGTGACCGTGCTGGGCGTGCGCCTGTCCATCCTGACGGCTGATGGCTGGTCGCACCTGATCATGCCGGCCATCAACCTGGCGCTGGCCAATATCGCGCTGGTGCTGCGCCTGACGGCCTCGGGCGTGGTCGAAGCGCGCAGCCAGGACTACGTGAAATTCGCGCGCGCCAAGGGCGTCAAGCCCGGCCGCATCGTGCGCCGCCACATCCTGCGCAACATCCTGATCCCGGTCGTGACCGTGATCGGCATGGAATTCGGCAGCCTGATCGCGTATTCCACCATCACCGAAACCGTCTTCGCGTGGCCCGGCATGGGCAAGCTGCTGATCGACAGCGTCTACCAGCTGGACCGCCCGGTGGTGGTTGCCTACGTGATGCTGGTCACCCTGATCTTCGTGGTCATCAACCTGGTTGTGGACATCCTGTACGCCGCGCTCGACCCGCGCGTGCAGCTGGTGGCCCCCGCTCAATAATCCGCCATGGCTAACTCTCCCAATCCCGGCCGCACCCGCACCGTCCAGCCTCTGGCCGAGACCCCGCAGCGCGCCTCCATCCTGAAAAAACTGCATGCGCGCCCCACCGTGCGCGGCTCGGTCATCGCGCTGGCCATCCTGATCATCCTGGTGGTGTTCGCGCCTTACTTCGCGCCGCAAAACCCCTATGACCTGGCCAACCTGTCGCTGATGGACGGCCGCCTGGCGCCGCGCCAGGCGCTGATGGACGGCAGCATCGCGTGGCTGGGCACCGACGACCAGGGCCGCGACATGCTCAGCGCCATCCTGTATGGCCTGCGCATCAGCCTGATGGTGGGCTTGTCGGCCGTGGTGCTGGCCACCGCCATCGGCGGGGCCATCGGCCTGATCGCCGCCTACGTCGGCGGCCTGGTCGACACCATCCTGATGCGCATCGTCGACTTCATCCTGGGCTTTCCCACCATCCTCGTGGCGCTGGTGCTGCTGGTGGTGCTGGGGCGCGGGGTGGACAAGGTGATCCTGGCGCTGGTGCTGGTGCAGTGGGGGCACTACGCCCGCATCATGCGCAGCCGCGCGCTGCAAGAGCGCCGCAAGGAATACGTCGAAGCCGCCGCCAACCTGGGCTTTCCCGCGTGGCGCATCATGGTCTTCCACCTGCTGCCCAACTGCCTGGGCCCGGTCATGGTGTTCGCCACCATCCAGATCGCCACCGCGATCGCGCTGGAAGCCACGCTGTCCTTCCTGGGCGTCGGCGTGCCGATCACCGAGCCGTCGCTGGGCCTGCTGATTTCCAACGGCTTCCAATACCTGCTGTCGGGCGATTACTGGATCAGCCTGTTCCCCGGCATTGCGCTGCTGGTGCTGATTCTTTCCATCAACATCGTGGGCGACCGCCTGCGCGAAAGCCTGGACCCCCGACGAGCATGAGCGACATTCTTCTTGATGTGCGCGGGCTGCGCACCGCATTCCATACCGAGGCCGGCGCGTACCTGGCCGTCGACGGCGTCGACCTTACCGTGCGCCGCGGCGAAATCGTGGGCCTGGTCGGTGAATCGGGCTCGGGCAAATCCGTGACCGGTTTCTCACTGCTGGGCCTGATCGACCCGCCCGGGGAAGTGGTGGACGGCGAAGTGAAGTTCAAGGGCACCGACCTGCGCAAGCTCACGGAAGAGCAGATGCGCCAGTTGCGCGGCAACCGCATCGCCATGATCTTCCAGGACCCCTTGATGACGCTGAACCCGGTGCTGCGCATCGGCGAGCAGATGATGGAAGCCATCCTCACGCACGAAAACGTGTCGCACGCGCAAGCCGAGGAACGCTGCCGCGAGGCGCTTGAGATGGTGGGCATTCCGTCGCCGGAATCGCGCTTGAAGAGCTATCCGCACGAATTCTCCGGCGGTATGCGCCAGCGCGTGGCCATTGCCATCGCCATGCTGAACAAGCCTGACCTCATCATCTGCGACGAGCCCACGACCGCGCTGGACGTCACGATCCAGGGCCAGATTCTTTACCGCATGCAAGAGATCTGCCGCGAGCACAACACCGCGCTTATCTGGATCACGCACGATCTGGGCGTGGTGGCCGAGCTGGCCGATCGCGTCGCCGTCATGTATGCGGGCCGCATCGTGGAAAGCGGCCCGGTTGAACAGGTGCTGGAATCACCGCGCCACCCCTACACCCGGGGCCTGTTGGATTCGATGCCCGGCGCCACGCAACCCGGCGCGCGCCTGCACCAGATCAACGGCATGGCGCCCAGCCTGGCGGGCCGCCCCTCGGGCTGTGCGTTCCGGCCGCGTTGCCCCAAGGCGGTCACGCGCTGCACCGAACAAGCCCCCTCCGTTACCACCGAAGGTCCGCGCAGCTACCGCTGTTACGTGCCGATAGCCCGCGAGGCACAGCAAGCATGAGCCAAGCCGATACTCCCGTCATCGAGCTCAAGAACGTCCACAAGCGATTCGAACAGCGCCCCGATCTGGCCCAGCGCATCCTGGCCCTTGCCGGCCGCCCGCTGGACCGCCGCACGGTGTATGCCGTGAACGGCGTGGACCTGTCCATCAAGCGCGGCGAAGTCGTCGGGCTGGTGGGCGAATCAGGTTGCGGCAAGTCCACGCTGGGACGCGTCGTGGCCGGCCTGCACCGCCAGACCGAAGGCGAACTGCTGTATCAGGGCCGCGATGCCGTGCGCCTGCGTGGCGCCGACAAGCTGGCCTATACGCTGGGCGTGCAGATGATTTTCCAGGACCCGCAAGCATCCTTGAACCCGCGTCAGCGCCTGCGCCAGATCCTGGGCGAATCGCTCAAGGTCCACAAGCTGGCGCCACCGGCCGAGATCCCCGCGCGCATCGACCAGGCCTTGAAGGAAGTGGGCCTGGACGCCGAATACCGCGACCGCTTTCCCCATCAGATTTCCGGTGGCCAGCGCCAGCGTATCGGCATCGCCCGCGCACTGATGGTGGCCCCCAAGTTCCTGGTCTGCGACGAACCCGTGGCCGCGCTGGACGTGTCGATCCAGGCGCAGGTCATCAACCTGTTCATGGACCTGCGCGAGCAGCACGGTTTCACCTACCTGTTCATCAGCCACGACCTGGGCGTGGTCAAGCACATCTCGGACCGTGTCGCGATCATGTACCTGGGCAAGATCGTGGAAATCTCCACGTCGGCCGAGATCTTTGCGCGCGCCAATCATCCCTACACCCAGGCCCTGATGGCCGAAGTTCCGGACGTCGCCCGCCGAGGCCGCAAGTTCACGCCGATCAAGGGCGAAATTCCGTCGCCGCTGAATCCGCCGCCCGGCTGTACCTTCAACCCCCGTTGCCCCCACGCCATGCCGCGCTGCCGCGAGCAGGCGCCGGTCCTGAAAGAAATCTCGGCGGGCCACTGGTCGGCCTGCCACCTGAACGAAGCGAGCGCCTGATGAAACCCTCCGATATGTCCAACGTCGACCGCATCGCCATCGAAATGGGCCATGCGGGCCGCAACACCATCCAGTACATCGACGAAGACCGCAATTCGGATCGTCCGTTCAAGCTGCAAACGTACCGCCCGTACGGCTACACGCCCGACCGCCCGGTCGTCATCGTGCAGCACGGCGTGCTGCGCAATGGCGATGAATACCGCGACTTCTGGGTCGAGGCCGCCGACAAGCACAAGCTGCTGATCGTGGCGTTGACGTTCTCGAACGAAATCTGGCCGGGCGTTGAAAGCTACAACAACGGCCGCGTGTTCTCGGCCGGCGGCAACCCGCGCCACATCGACGGCTGGACGTATGCGCTGGTGGGCAACGTCATCAAGGACATGATTGCCGGTGAAATCACCGACGGCCAGAACGTCTACCTGTTCGGCCATTCGGCCGGCGGCCAATTCGTGCATCGCCTGATGAGCAGCCAGTCGCACGCGCCGTTCAAGGCCGTCGCGGCGGGCAACCCGGGCTGGTACACCTTGCCCACATTCGACTACCCCTTCCCGGAAGGCATGGACGGCGTGGGCCTGACCGAAGACCACCTGGTCAAGCTGCTGGCCTACCCCATGACGATTCTGGCCGGTGACCAGGACATCGCCACCGACGATCCCAACCTGCCCTCCGAGCCCGCCGCCATGCGCCAGGGCCCGCACCGCTTTGCGCGCGCCCAGAACTACTACGACTTCGGCAAACGCGAAGCCGAGCGCCGTGGCGTGCCGTTCGGCTGGACGCTGCAAGTGGTGCCCGGCATCGGCCACGACGGCCGCGCCATGTCGGCCGTGTGCGCCAGCCTGTGGTTCGACGGCAAGATGCCCGATGACGCCGAACTGGCCCGCCTGGCCGGTCAGCAGGTCGCCTGATTCTGATCGCCCTTCCCTTTTTCATTGCTGGAACCCGATACCGCCATGTCCAACACCCAAAGCACTGAACAGATCGTCGCCGGCATCCAGAGCTGGTTGCAATGCGAATCGCCGTCGAACTACCCCGACGGCATCGCCGCCATGGCGCGCATCATCGCCGACTACGCGGCCGCCGCGGGCTTGACGGTGGAACTGTCGTCGCTGGGCCCCACCACGGGCCCGCTGCTGTACGCCACCAACCGCGCCCCCGGCGACACGCGCCCCGGCATCCTGATCCTGGCGCACATGGACACCGTGCATCCGGTGGGCACGCTGCTGGAGAACCCGGTCCGTATCGACGGCGACCGTCTCTACGGCCCCGGCAGCTACGACATGAAGGCGGGCATCTACCTGGCGCTGACGGCGCTGGCCGGCGTGGCGCGCCCCGGCGCGACGCAGCTGCCGGTGGACTTCCTGGTGGTGCCCGACGAAGAAACGGGCAGCCATGCCTCACGCGTGCACATCGAACGCTTTGCCGCCAACGCCAAGTACGCGCTGGTCTGCGAACCGGCCCGCCCGAACGGCGGCAAGTGCGTCACGGCGCGCAAGGGCACGGGCATGTTGAACCTGAACGTGAAGGGCCGCCCGGCGCACGCCGGCATGCAGCATGAAAAAGGCCGCAGCGCGATTCGTGAAATGGCGCATCAGGTGCTGGCGCTGGAGGCCATGACCGACTACGACCGTGGCATCACGGTCAGCGTGGGCACCATCGCCGGCGGCACGGTCACCAACACCGTGCCGGCGCTGTGCCGCTGCGTGGTGGACTTCCGCGTGCCCGACATGGGCGCCGCCGAAGACGTGCTGCGCCGCATGCGCGAGCTGTGCGCGGTGGGGCCTGAAGTTGAACTGGACATCAATGTCGAATTGAACCGCCCGCCCATGGTCAAGACGGAGGCGGCGGCAGCCTTGCTGGCCCTGGTGCAAGGCTACGCGGACCGCGCCGGCTTCCTGCTGGAAGACGCGCCGATGACGGGCGGCGGCAGCGATGCCAACTTCACCTCGGCGATGGGCATCCCCACGCTGGACGGCCTGGGCGCGGACGGCGACGGGGCGCACACCTTGAACGAGTACGTGCTGGTGTCCACGCTGGAACAGCGGTTGAAGTTCTGGGAATTGCTGCTGCGCGAGCTCGCCTGAAAAACGGGGCTATAAAACAGGCTTAGAGAACGGGCCGGCAACTTCCCGATTCACCGGCCCCACTCACGCCCGATCACTCAACCCACGTCAACGCTACGCCCATCCGCCATGTCCGCCACCTTCAACAGCGCCATTGCCTACGGTCTCGCCACGCTGGCGGCCGACGGCACCGTCCTTGACACCTGGTACCCGCGCCCCTCGCTAGCCGATCACACGCCGGCTGGGGGCACGCGCCACCTGACGCCCGAGGAAGCGCGCGCGGCGCTGGGCGAACACGTGCCCACCGCGTTGGTGCGCGACACGCGCCGCAAGGTCGACATCGTGGCGGTGCGCACGGCCATCGCGTCACTGGCCGAGCCGCCCGCCGACGCGCACGACGCCTACCTGCGCCTGCACCTGCTCAGCCACCGCCTGGTCCGCCCGCACGAGGCCAACCTGGATGGCCTGTTCGGCGTGCTGTCCAACGTGGCCTGGACCTCTGCCGGGCCGTGCGCGGTGGATCAGGTCGATGCCCTGCGTTGGCAACTGCGCGCCACCGGGCAGGTGCTGGAAATACGGGGCGTGGACAAGATTCCGCGCATGACCGACTACGTTGTCCCCAACGGCGTGCGCATCGCCGACACGGCGCGCGTGCGGCTGGGTGCGTACCTGTCGCCGGGCACCACCGTGCTGCATGAAGGCTTCTGCAATTTCAACGCCGGCACGCTAGGCGCGTCGATGGTGGAAGGCCGCATCAGCGCGGGCGTCATCGTCGATGACGGCAGCGATATCGGCGGCGGCGCGTCCATCATGGGCACGATGTCGGGTGGCGGCAAGCAGGTGGTGTCCATCGGCAAGCGCTGCCTGCTGGGCGCCAATTCGGGCATCGGCATTTCGCTGGGTGACGATTGCGTGGTGGAAGCCGGCTGCTACATCACGGCGGGCACGCGCGTGTTGACGCCCGAAGGCGCGGTGGTGAAAGCCGCGTCGCTGGCGGGCCAGCACGGCCTGCTGTTCCGCCGCAATTCACAAACCGGTGTGGTGGAAACCTTGGTGCGCACAGCGGCCTGGGGCACCTTGAATCCGGCGCTGCACGCCGGGCATTGATCGCCGTGCAGCATAAAAAAAGGGCCGCTCGTAGCACGATGGCGGCCCTTCTTCATTGCGCATCAAGCGCCCGTTACGTCGCTTGAGGGCAATGCCCTATCAGGCGTATTCCGCCGTCTGGCCCAACTGGTCGTACACCAGGTTCACCAGCAGATCCGAGCTGAGAATACGCGTGGCCACGCACGAAAACACCGTCTTGCCGCTGTCGTCATGCAGCGTGATGGTTTCGGTCCAGTCGTTCAGGTCGATACGCTGCAACGACTCGTAAGGCCAGGTGGCGCCATCGATATGCAGGCCTTCGGCCGACAGGGCCAGTTCCTGCGTTTGAACACCAGGAAAATCACCGGACTTGATATACCGGAACGCAACGCGCTCACCGTTGGCCATCAACGCTTCCAGCACGGGCAGGCGCTGCGCGACATAACGCGAGCGGAAGGCATCCATGAACTGAGCGAAGTTGCTGACGTCGCCGGACACGATGGTCCAGTCTTGCGCCACGCGGGCACGGTAGGCAAATTGGTTGATCGGACCTGCCGTTGCGCCCGCTTCGGCGGGGAACAGGCAAAGATCCAGGACATCCGCGAATGCGGTGTAGCTGCGCGTGTCGCCTTGTTGGCAGACCACGCCTTTGTCATGCAATTCAAAGCGAACCGGGGCGCTCCCCGTGTGCGTAAACACCGCCAATGCGTCTGAGACCTGCGGGGTTTTGCTATCTGTCATGCAACTTCCTTATTGAGTTGGGGTGCTTTCGCGGCCCAGGACGTCGCACCGTCATGCGACACGCATTCTCCCTTATATGAGCGAAGCGTGCTTGATGACCCCTATTTATCGGCCAATTTCGCTGATTTCTGGTGCAATCCGACGGTTTCGCGCATGATCAGCGGCCGCGTCACGGCCCCGGCGCAATCGGCGCAAACGGGTAATGCCGCACGTCGCCGCCCCCGGCGATGATCGCGGTGGCCTCGGGCACCTCTTCCCAGACGCCCGGCATCTCGCTCAAGGGCTCGGACAGCAACAGGAACGCGTTCTCGTCCAGCGCGGCAATCTGCGGGTCTTCCGGATATAGCTCGCGCAAATGGCGCACGCAGGTGTTGTGGAACAGCGTGCGCGATTCCGCCTCGCTGGAATAACGCACCGCAATCAGCCGGTGCCCGTCCAGCGCGCACACCGTCATGTTGATGGGGTGCGTCACGCCGTGGCGGCGGCCCGTCTCTTCCACTGCCCCCACCATGCGGGCCAGCGCGCGGATGGGGTCTTCGTCCAGGCCGAACGTCAGCGCCAGCAGGAACATCACCTCGGAATCGGTGGAGCCTTCCAACGACCCGAAATAAGCGGGCGCGATCATCAGCATCAGGTCGCGGCGCAGCAGGGGATAGTCGCGAATGACCCCGTTATGCACGAACAGCCACTGCCCGTGGCGAAACGGATGGCAGTTGGTTTCCTGTGCGGGCGTGTCGGTGGCGGCGCGGATGTGCGCCACGAACAAAGGCGCGTGGATGGCGCGCGCCGCTTCGCGCAGATTGCGGTCGTTCCAGGCGGGGTGCACGCTGCGGTAACGAAACGGCGGCTCGATGTGGCCATCGTAAGGTCGGCTGTACCAGCCCAGCCCGAAACCGTCGCCGTTGGTCGTGGTGGCGCCCAGCCGCGCATGCAGGCTTTGGTCGATTAGCGAGTGCTTGGCCTTGAACAGCACGCTTTCCATCTGCAAGGGACTACCGGTGTAAGCCAGCCAACGACACATGATGCGCTCCTTCAAGACGGATTTGCCCAGTGTAGGAGCCAGGCGCAATTTTCTACAAGCCTGGCGGCGCGCGCCCCGGCACAGTGACGCTTTTGCAAAATCAGCCGGAAGCCAAACGTGAACACGCCCTCATCCGTCCCCGCCCTGCAAATGGGCTTTTCCAGC
The DNA here is from genome assembly GCF_001005835.2 of Achromobacter sp. LC458. Classification (NCBI taxonomy): domain Bacteria; kingdom Pseudomonadati; phylum Pseudomonadota; class Betaproteobacteria; order Burkholderiales; family Alcaligenaceae; genus Achromobacter; species Achromobacter sp. LC458. The sequence continues at coordinate 15,949 of NZ_LBHW02000033.1, read as the reverse complement.
GACAACATCGCAGGCGCCAGCCCCGAGGTCATGGACGCACTGCTGCGCGCGAACAGCGGCCAGGCGCCCGCCTACGGCGCCGATGATTGCTCACTGGTGGTGCAGCGCCGCCTTGCCGACATCTTTGAACACGAGGTGGACGTGCTGCTGGTGCCCACGGGCACGGCGGCCAATTCGCTCAGCCTTGCCACGCTGACACCGCCCTGGGGCGCGGTGCTGTGCCATACGCAAAGCCATATCGCCAACGATGAGTGCGGCGCGCCCGAGTTCTACACGAACGGCGCCCGCCTGACCCTGCTGGGCGGCGACGACGCCAAGATCGACCCCGTCCAGCTGGCGGACCACGCGCGCCGCAAGGTAGGCGACGTGCACACCGTCCAGCCGTCCTGCGTCAGCATCACCCAGGCCACGGAGACCGGCAGCGTCTATACCCTGGACGAAATCCAGGCCATCGGCGGCGTCTGCCGCGATGCCGGCTTGCCGCTGCACATGGATGGCGCGCGCTTTGCCAACGCGTTGGTCAGCCTGGGTTGCACGCCGGCGGAAATGACGTGGAAGGCGGGCGTCGAAATTCTGTCGTTCGGCGCCACCAAGAACGGCGTGCTGGGTGCCGAGGCCATCGTGCTGTTCAACCCCGAGCGCGCGCAGGAACTCGCGTTCCGGCGCAAGCGCGGCGGCCATCTGTTTTCAAAGATGCGGCTGCTGTCGGCGCAGATGCAAGCGTATCTGGATGATGATCTGTGGCTACGCAATGCGCGTCAGGCGAACGCCATGGCCGCACGGCTGGCGGCCGGCATGCAGGGCCTGCCCGGCGTAGCGATGCAAGGCGAGGCGGATGCAAACATTCTGTTCTGCCAGCTGCCCAACGCCGCCATCGAAGGCCTCTTGGCCGATGGCTTTCGCTTCTATCACGACCGCTGGGGCCCAGGCGTCGTGCGCCTGGTGACGTCCTTTGCCACCACGGAGCAGGATGTGGATCACTTCCTGTCCGCGCTGCGCGCGCGGGTGCGCTGAAACCAGAAGCGATTACGTCGTCGGCCGGTGTCGTCTTCGCGGCCGCCGTGGTCGTCTTCGCGGCCGGCCTATGCCGTCGGCTGATACGCCGACGGCGGTGCGCCGTAGGCGGCTCGGAACGCGCGATTGAAATGGCTTTGGTCGTAGAAGCCCACGTCGGCGGCCACCTCTGCCACCGACACGCGCGCGCCGGCCAGCGCCGCGCAGGCGCGTTCCAGGCGCAGTCGGATCAACCATGCGTGCGGCGTCAACCCCGTGCTGTGCGTAAAGCGCCGCAGGAATTGGAAGCGGCTCAGCCCGCAAAGCCGGGCCAGGTCATCCAATGAAATCTTGTCGGCAAGATGCGCCACGCAGTAATCGCGCACGGCCCGTTGATGGGCGGCCGACAAGCCGCCCTTGACCACTTGCGGCTTGACGGTGCGCGTGCGCACGAACAGGTCGGCCATCACGGTCAATGACTGCGCTTGGCGTGCAAGCGGTTCGTCCGCCGCGCCGGCCATCCACGCGTTGTGCAAAGCCATGAAGCGCCGCGCAAGGTCCGCGTCTTGCACCAGCGTGCCAAAGAACCGTTCCTGGGCGGCGGCGGCCGAAACGTCTTCAATGCAGGTGCGCATCAGCGCCGCCGAAATACGGAACGTCTTCAACACATAAGCCGCTCCGTGGTCGCCCGCGCCCGAGCCATCATGGATTTCGCCCGGCGGCATCAGCGCAATGCCGCCCGGCCCCAGCAAAATGCTCTGCCCGCGAAAGCGCTGCCGCTGCACGCCCTGCGTCACCAGACCAATGTGATAGTCCTCGTGATAGTGGCGGTCAAACTCAAACTGGCACAGCCGCGCCTGCCCCAACACCAGCCCCGGCGTGCCGCGCACCGGCAGATAGCGGACGTCGTCTTTAAGCGGGGCAGGCATGCGGCTTTCCCCGCTACTTCTTCAGCAGCGCTTTCAACATCGCCATGCGCTCCTTGGGGTTCATCGCGGCGGTGGCTTCGTCTTCCTGCAAGCGCACGTCGCCCAGCCCCATTTCTTCGATGAACCGCGAAGGCTCGCGCACCAGGTCTTCACGCGCGCGGCGGCGGCGCTTGCACCAGCTAAGGTTCAGGCTGCGCTGCGCACGCGTGATGCCCACGTACATCAAGCGCCGCTCTTCCTGGATGCGTGTGGCCAGGTTCTCGGCGGCGCGGGCCGGGTCGCCGACCTCGTCGTCCTTGCCCAGGTGCGGCAGCAGGCCTTCCTCGACGCCGGCCAGATACACGTGCGGATACTCCAGCCCCTTGGACGCGTGCAGGGTCGACATCTTGACCGCGTCGGGCTCGTCTTCTTCGCCGCGTTCCAGCATCGTGACCAGCGCCACGTGCTGCACCAGATCAAAGAGCGACATGTTGTCTTCTTCGGCCTTGCGCTTGAGCCAGCCGGTCAGCTCCAACACGTTCTGCCAGCGCGTTTGCGCGGGGCGTTCTTCGAACAGCTCGAACAGGTGGCGTTCGTACTGGATGGCTTCGACCAGATCATCCAGGATGACACCGGCCGGCTCGGCGGGCGCCGCGTCCTTGCCCGAGGCGGCGCCGCGACCGGCGCGCCATTGCATGCGCCGAATGAACTCGGCAAAGGTGCGCAACGGGTCCAACTGGCGTGGCGCCAACAGGCTTTCCAGCCCGGTCTCCGCCACGGCGGCCAGCAGCGACAGTTCCCGCGTGGCGGCGTACTGGCCCAGCACCTGCAACGTGGCCTGGCCGATGCCGCGCTTGGGCGTGGTGGCCGCGCGGATGAACGCGGGGTCGTCATCGTCATTGGCCAGCAGCCGCAGGTACGCCAACACATCCCGCACTTCGGCCTTGTCGAAAAAGCTCTGCCCGCCCGAGATCGTGTACGGAATCTTCAGGTTGCGCAGCGCCTGCTCCAGGATGCGCGACTGATGGTTGCTGCGATACAGGATGGCGAAATCCTTCCACTGCGCCTGGCGCTCGAAGCGCGAGGCCGACACCTTCATGGCGATGGATTCCGCTTCCTGTTCTTCGCCGTCCATGGCGGACACCAGGATGGGTTCACCCACGCCCAGGTCGGACCACAGCTTCTTTTCGAACAGCTTGGGGTTCTTTTCAATGACCGCGTTGGCCGCGGCCAGAATGCGCTGCACCGAGCGGTAGTTCTGTTCCAGCTTGATGAGCTTGATGTTCGGGTAGTCGGTGGTCAGCTTGGCCAGGTTTTCGATGGTGGCGCCGCGCCAGGCGTAGATGGCCTGATCGTCGTCGCCCACCGCCGTGAACATGGCGCGCGAGCCCGTCAGCAACTGCACCAGGCGATACTGGCACACGTTGGTGTCCTGGTATTCGTCCACCAGCAGGTAACGCACGCGATTCTGCCAACGCGTACGCACCTCTTCGTTGCTGGACAGCAGCAGCGCGGGGATACGGATCAGGTCGTCGAAGTCCACCGCCTGATACGCGGCCAGCGTGGCGGCGTAGCTGCGGTAGATGTTGGCGGCTTCCACGTCGCCCGGCGTGACGGCTTCGCGCGCCGCGTCGTCCGGCTCCAGCAAAGCGTTCTTCCACAGCGAAATGATGCCCTGCACGTGCCGCAGCCGGGCCTTGTCGGTGGTGGCCAGCAGCTCCTGGATGATCGACATGGCGTCGTCGGCGTCCAGGATGGAAAACGTGGGCTTGAGCCCGGCGTTGCGCGCTTCCTCGCGCAGCATCTTCACGCCCAGCGAGTGGAACGTGCTGATGATCAAACCCTTGGAGAGCTTGCGGTCCACCAGCGTCTTGACACGCTCGTCCATTTCGCGCGCCGCCTTGTTGGTGAAGGTCAGCGCCACCACGTTGCGGCCCATGTAGCCGCATTCACGCAGCAGATACGCGATTTTCTGAGTAATCACCCGCGTCTTGCCGCTGCCGGCGCCGGCCAGCACCAGACACGGGCCGTCCAGGTACAGCACCGCCTCGCGTTGAGCGGGGTTCATACCTTGGGCAATGGATTCGCTAGCGGACATGTTGAGCTTTAAAACGGGCGCAGGCGCCAGGCGCCTGCCGCGCCAGCGCGATAGAGGAAGAAGATCATAGAACAATCGCCTGCATGGCGCATCGGTGCCGGCCGCCTTCAGATCTCAAGCGGATCGACTTCCAGCTGCCAGCGCACGCGCGCCTCGTTGGCGATGTACGGCAGGTGGTGCGACCACGACGCCAGGAATGCTTGCAAGGCCGGCCGGCTGCTGCTTTCGACCAGCAACTGCGCGCGTTCGATGTTCGCCACGCGCACCACGCGCAGCGGCACCGGGTCATACAGCATGATGGCGTCCAGGCCGGGGAAGTCGGCCGCCCACTCGCCTTCGGGCAATACGCGGGCGCGCTCCAGAAACGCTTGGGCGACTTTGAGTTCGCGTGCCTCGGCGGTCAGCAGGGCTTGATAGACAAAGGGCGGCAAGCCGGTGCTTTCGCGTTCGTGCAAGGCGTGGCGCGCAAAGCCCGCGTAGTCGTGGCGCAACAGCGCCTGGTACACGGGCTGCTCGGGGTAACCGGTCTGGATCAGCACTTCGCCGTTGCCCTGATGGCGGCCCGCGCGGCCGGCCACCTGCATCAGCTGGGCGAACAGGCGTTCGGGCGCGCGAAAATCGTGCGCGAACAGCATCGAGTCGGAATTAAGCACCCCCACCAGCCCCAGCCGCGCGAAATCGTGGCCCTTGGCCACCATCTGCGTGCCGACCAGAATGTCGACCTCGCCCGCGTGCACGGACGCGAACAAGGCCTCGGCACTGCCCTTCTTGCGCGTGCTGTCGGCGTCGATACGCAGGATGCGCGCCTCGGGAAACAGTTCAGCCAGATGCTCTTCAACGCGCTGGGTACCCCGGCCCATGGGCGCCAGATCCTGGTCGCCGCATTCCGGGCACGCGCGCGGCACCGGAGCCTGGTAGCCGCAATGGTGGCACTGCAAGCGATGGCCGCGTCCGTCCGTGCGATGCAGCACGGTAAACGCGGTGCAGCGCGGGCAATTGCTGACCCACGCGCACGACTGGCAATGCAGCACGGGGGAATAGCCGCGCCGGTTCAGGAAGATCAGCGACTGTTCCTTGCGTTCCAGCCGCTGTCCGATGGCATCGAGCAGTTGCGGCGACATGCCGTGCTTCATTTGCAACCGGCGCGTGTCCACCAACCGCATGGACGGCAGCGTGCTGGAACGCGCGCGCCCGGGCAGCGTCAGGCGCAGGTAGCGGCCGCGCTCGGCGTGCTGCCACGTTTCCAGGGACGGGGTGGCAGAGCCCAGCACCACCGGGATGTCCAGATCGTGCGCGCGCCATACGGCGAGGTCACGCGCCGAATAGCGCAGGCCGTCCTGCTGCTTGTAGGACGCGTCGTGTTCCTCGTCCACCACGATCAGACCAAGCTTGCCAAGCGGCGCGAAGATCGACATGCGCGTGCCAAGCAGCATGCGCGCTTCGCCTCGCTGGGCGCGCGCCCAGGCCTGCAAGCGTTCGCCGTCGGACAGCCCGCTGTGCATCACCGCCAGCCCGTCCGTCCCGACCACCGCTTCCAGCCGCGCACGCAGCGCCCCTTCCAACTGGGGCGTGAGGTTGATTTCGGGCACCATCAGCAGCACCTGGCGGCCCTGGGCCAGCACCTGTTCGGCGGCGCGCAGGTAGACCTCGGTCTTGCCGCTGCCCGTCACGCCATGCAGCAGCACGGGTTTGAAAGACGTCAGTGCGCCGATGGCGTCCACGGCGGCAAGCTGCGCGTCATTCAATTCGGGGGGCTGGTCGGCCTTGGCCGGCGTGCGCACCGGTTTGCGCTTGCGGTTGTCCAGACGGGTCACGGGGCCACCGGCCGAGCGCTTGCCTTGATACGCCGTGGGCTTGCGCAGCGGCGGCGGCAAGGTCGGCAACATGACCTCGCCCAGCGGCCGCTGGTAGTAGTCCGCCGCAAAGCGCGCCAGCCGCAGCCAGTCCTCGTCAAAGGGGGGCAGGTCGTCCAGCACCTGTTCAATCGGGCGGATCTGCTTGGGGTCGTAGGACGGCTCGGCCGGGTTGTCCACCACCACCCCGATCATCTTGCGCCGGCCAAACGGCACGATCACCCGCAAGCCCACAGCGACGGGCGCATCACTGCGGTAGTCGAACGGGCCGGGCAACGGCACATCCAGCGCCACGCGCACCCAGCAAACGGCTTCGGCGGGCGGGCTTGGCAGCAAATCAGACATGGAGGCGGGTGGGCGTCACGGAGAAGGATTAATCCAAAGGGATGAGGGCCAACGGTGGAGGCGGAGTGCGGGCAATGGTGGCCCGGATGCGCCAAGCGACTCCATGGGCGCCTGTGGATAACTTTGGGGAAAAGGCTGGGGCAACATCAACTTTCGGAATAAGCCTGGATTGCCCGGTCGGGAGCAATCCAGTGGAAAACTCGCTTTTTCCTTTTAAAATCAACAATCTATGCAATGTTCCAAGATTGTAAACTAGCTTCTAAAGGGTTTTCCCCAAGCAAATTCCTGCTGTGCACAAGTCCTTGCCGGGGCCCTCGAACTTCGGCCCTTGGGACCGAAGCGTCCACTCACTTACCCGCGCAGCGAGCGGCTATGTTGGTGGACTTCTTCAACCAGTTCGGCTACGGCTTCGGGCGGAGTAAAGCGCGAAATCCCGTGTCCCAGGTTGAACACGTGGCCGCCCTTGCCCACCGGGCCGAAGGCGTCCAGCACCCGGCGCGCTTCAGCGCGAATGGCGGGGCCGCCGCCAAACAGCGCCATCGGGTCCAGGTTGCCCTGGAAGGCCACGGAATCCCCGGTGCGGCGGCGCGCCGCGGCCAGGTCGACGGTCCAGTCCAGCCCCACCGCATCGCAGCCACACGCTGCGATCTGCTCAAGCCATTGGCCACCGCCCTTGGTGAACACGATGACCGGCACGCGCCGACCTTCGTGTTCGCGGGTCAGGCCGTCGACGACGCGCTTGGTATAGGCCAGCGAAAACTGCTGGAACAGGCCGTCCGCCAGCACACCGCCCCAGCTGTCGAACAACATGACGGCTTGCGCGCCCGCGGCGATCTGCGCGTTCAGGTATTGCAGCGTGGCCTCGGCGTTGATCTCCAGGATGCGGTGCAGCAGATCGGGCCGCGAATACAGCATCGTCTTGATCAGGCGGTAGTCGTCGCTGCCCTTGCCCTCGACCATATAACAGGCAATGGTGAACGGGCTGCCCGCAAAGCCGATCAACGGCACCTTGCCGTCCAGCTCGCGGCGGATCACGCTGACCGCGTCAAACACGTAGCGCAGCTTGTCCATGTCGGGCACCGCCAGGCGGGCCACGTCCTGCTCGTCGCGCACCGGGTGCGCAAAGCGCGGGCCTTCGCCTTCCGCGAAATCCAGGCCCAGGCCCATGGCGTGCGGCACGGTCAGGATGTCGGAGAACAGGATGGCCGCGTCCAGGTCAAAGCGCGCAAGCGGCTGTAACGTGACTTCCATGGCGTAGTCCGGGTTCTGAGCCAGGCCCATGAAAGAGCCTGCGCGAGCCCGCGTGGCGCGGTACTCGGGCAGGTAGCGACCCGCCTGGCGCATCAGCCAGATCGGGGTATAGGGCACGGGCTCGCGCAAAAGCGAGCGCAAGAACACATCGTTCTTCAAGCTGGAAGCAGACACGACTATCCTCGTTGATCGGAAGCCGTGATTTTACTTCCCTTGGGCGGCAAGTAGCGGCAAGCCCGCACACGGTGCTTGCCAAGGCGCAAAAGGAGGCATCGGCGCGCCGCTCAGCCACGCAGGCTGCGCAACTGCGCCGCCTGGCGAAACGGGGCGGCGTCGATGCCGTGCTTGCGCATCAGCGCCCAGAAGGCCCGCCGATGCTTGGCGGATGCCCGCGCCGCCTGCGCCACATTACCGCCGTGGCGCGACAGCGCATGGTGGATGTAATCGCGCTCGAACCCGGCCACCACTCGCGACTTCGCCAGGCGAAACGCTTCGTGCGCGGGTAGCCGCCGGGGGTCGCGCAGGTTGGCCAGACCCTGTTCCAGCACGTCGGGCGCCACGCGCGGCCGCGGCGCATGCGGCGGCACGCCCGCGCCGTCACCGCGCGCCTGATAGTAGGCGGCAGGTTCCTGCACCTCGGCCGCGCCTCGCTGCGACCAAGGCGGCGGCCGGCCGGCCACCGGTCGGCGCAGGCGGCCCAGCCGCACCCGCATGCTTTCCAAGCAGGCAGGCTGCGCCATGAAGTCGGTGGCGCCCAGGCCCAGCAAGTCTTCGATGGCGGGCGCCTTCATATCGTCCATCAGCAGCAGCAATGGCGTCGTCAGGTTCGCGCCAGCCATCGACAGCGCCGTGCGCGCCCACGCCACCGACGAGGGGGCCACCGGCAGGACGCAGCTGTCGTAGCGGCGCAAAGACACCGCCATGCGCGCCAGCACCTGGACGTCCGGCGTCCCGTCGCACGGCAGCGCCGTGATGCACCCCGCAGCGGTTTGCGTGGCGTTTGTGCGCGCGGCGGCAGGCGTGGCATCCATCGGCACCAGATGCAGGCGTATGCGGGGCAAGCCGCTTTGATGACGCGCCACCCAGTCCCGCATGGCGGCCTCGTGGCCGGGCGCCAGCAGCACCCCGCAATCCAGCACTTGTCGCACCGCTTTCCCCTTGGCTTGTCAGGCAAAGTTGAAGGCTACTGTTGCGGATGCGGCCCAGCTATTCGTATCGAACGCATTGCGGTCGCCCCGTCGGCGCCATTGCGGCCAGCCGCTGCCAGCCGGTGCCAGCCGCGGCGGGCATGAAAAAAGCGGCCAAGGGCCGCTTTTTTCGATCCGGGCGAACCCGGCGTGTACTGCTTTGCCGCTTAGTGCGAACGACCGCCTTGGCGCAGCTTGCGCGCCGCGATGGCTTGCGCAGCCAGCATGGCGAGTTCAGCTTCGACAACTGCGATGTCAGCCTTGTCCTTGGCGTTCGCCAGGGCCTCTTCGGCCTTCTTGCGAGCTTCCACGGCGCGGGCTTCGTCCAGGTCGGAAGCACGGATAGCGGTGTCGGCCAAAACCGTCACGCTGCCCGGCTGCACTTCCAGAATGCCCCCGGCGACGAAGATGTTTTCCTCGCCTTGGTCGGCACGAACGATCTTGACCGTACCGGGGCGTATGCGCGAAATCAGCGGGGTGTGGCCGGGCAAGATGCCCAGTTCACCCGCCTCGCCAGGCAGCACCACGAACTTCGCCTCACCGGAGAAGATCGCTTCCTCTGCGCTGACGACATCCACATGCAGGGTAGCCATATCGGTTCCTTATTGCAGTTTCTTGGCCTTCTCGAAGGCCTCGTCGATCGAACCGACCATGTAGAAGGCCTGTTCCGGCAGGGCATCGCACTCGCCGTTCACGATCATCTTGAAACCACGGATGGTTTCGGCCAGCGGGACGTACTTGCCGGGCGAGCCGGTAAACACTTCAGCCACGTGGAACGGCTGCGACAGGAAGCGCTGGATCTTACGCGCGCGGGCCACGGCCTGCTTGTCTTCCGGCGACAGTTCGTCCATGCCCAGAATCGCGATGATGTCGCGCAGTTCCTTGTAGCGTTGCAGCGTTTGCTGCACGCCACGCGCAACGGCGTAGTGCTCTTCGCCGACGACTTGCGGGTCGAGCTGGCGGCTGGACGAATCCAGCGGGTCCACGGCCGGGTAGATACCCAGCGAAGCGATGTCACGCGACAGCACGACGGTGGAGTCCAAATGCTGGAAGGTCGTGGCAGGCGACGGATCGGTCAAGTCATCCGCAGGGACGTACACGGCCTGGATGGACGTGATCGAGCCCGTCTTGGTCGACGTGATGCGCTCTTGCAGCTTGCCCATTTCTTCAGCCAGCGTGGGCTGGTAGCCCACGGCCGACGGCATACGGCCCAGCAGTGCGGACACTTCGGTACCGGCCAACGTGTAGCGGTAGATGTTGTCCACGAAGAACAGGATGTCGCGGCCTTCGTCACGGAACTTCTCGGCCATCGTCAGGCCGGTCAGCGCCACGCGCAGACGGTTGCCCGGGGGTTCGTTCATCTGACCGAACACCATGGCGACCTTGTCCAGAACGTTCGACTCTTCCATTTCGTGGTAGAAGTCGTTGCCTTCGCGGGTACGCTCACCCACGCCGGCAAACACCGACAAACCGCTGTGCTGCTTGGCGATGTTGTTGATGAGTTCCATCATGTTCACGGTCTTGCCCACGCCGGCGCCGCCGAACAGGCCGACCTTGCCGCCCTTTGCGAACGGGCAGACCAAGTCAATAACCTTGATGCCGGTTTCCAGCAGTTCCACCGACGGCGACAGTTCGTCGAAACGGGGAGCCGCTTGGTGAATGCCACGCTTTTCTTCGTGCTGGATCGGGCCGGCTTCGTCGATGGGACGACCCAGCACGTCCATGATGCGGCCCAGCGTGCCGGTGCCGACCGGCACCGAGATCGGAGCGCCCGTGCCCGTGACCTTCATGCCGCGACGCAGACCGTCGCTGGAGCCCAGCGCAATGGTACGCACCACGCCGTCGCCCAGCTGTTGCTGCACTTCCAGCGTCAGGCCCTTTTCAGCGAACGACGAAGACTCGTCGTCAGCCAGGGTAAGCGCTTCATAGATCTTGGGCATGTGATCGCGGGGGAACTGAATATCCACCACGGCGCCGATGCACTGAACGATGGTTCCGTTGCTCATGTCGATTCCTTGCTTGATAGCTTTAGACGGGAGCTGCCTGCCTTAAACGGCGGCAGCGCCCCCTACGATTTCCGAAATTTCTTTGGTGATCGCGGCCTGGCGGGTCTTGTTGTAGACCAGTTGCAGCTCTCCGATGACCTTCTTGGCGTTGTCCGACGCCGCCTTCATGGCGACCATCCGGGCCGACTGCTCCGAAGCCATGTTCTCGGCCACGGCTTGATACAGCAGGCCTTCAACGTAACGCTGCAGCAGGTCGTCGATCACGCTACGGGCGTCGGGTTCGTAGATGTAATCCCAGCTGTAGTCCGACTTCACTTCCGACGTCTTGGCCAGGCTTTCGGCACCCGATTGGTACGGATCATCCAAACCACTGGCCAACGGCAGCAGGCGCAGGAACAGGGGCTCCTGCTTCATCGTGTTGACGAAGCGGGTCGAAGCCACGTACAGCGCGTCGATGCGGCCGTCCAGGTAGGCGTCCAGCTGCACCTTGATCGCGCCCAGCAGGCGGTCCAGTTGCGGCTTGTCGCCCAGTTGCACTTCCTGGGAAACCAGTTTGGCGCCGATACGGGTCAGCACACCCACGCCCTTGTTGCCGAAAGCGGTCGCTTGCACGGCGATGCCGTTTTTCTCGAACTCTTTCAGCTTGCCCAACGTCACGCGAGTGATGTTGGTGTTCAAGCCGCCGCACAAACCCTTGTCAGTCGTCACCATGACCACGCCGACCGCTTTGATTTCGCGTTCGACCAGGTACGGGTGGCTGTACTCAGGGTTGGCTTGCATCAGGTGCGCAGCAATCTCGCGCACCTTGGTGGCGTACGGACGACCAGCACGCATCCGTTCCTGCGCCTTGCGCATTTTGGATGCGGCGACCATTTCCATCGCCTTGGTGATCTTGCGCGTGTTTTGCACGCTCTTGATCTTGGTTCGGATTTCCTTAATTCCGGGCATTGCGCTTTCCTGTGAAGACTGGCCGATGGGTTCCGCTCACGCCTCAACCATCCGGTAAGGACGGGTGAGGCGTTGCAGACGCCTAACCCATCACTTTCTTAAAAAGCACCGTGCTTCTTGAATTCCTGAACGGCGGTGGCCAGTTCGGCCTCGTCGTCCTTGGACAGTTCCTTGGTGTCTTCGATGCGCTGGATCATGGCCGCATGCTTGGCCTTCAACTGATCCTTCAGCGACTTCTCGAACGACAGCACTTGGGCCACGTCCACGTCATCCAGGTAGCCGTTGTTGACCGCGTACAGCGTGACGGCCAGTTCCCACACTTGCAGCGGCTGGTATTGCGGCTGCTTGAGCAGTTCGACCACGCGCTTGCCGCGTTCCAGCTGGCGACGGGTGGCGTCGTCCAGGTCGGAGGCGAATTGCGCGAAGGCGGCCAGTTCACGGTACTGCGCCAAGTCGGTACGGATACCGCCGGACAGCTTCTTGACGACCTTGGTCTGAGCAGCGCCACCCACACGCGACACCGAGATACCGGCGTTGATAGCGGGGCGGACACCGGCGTTGAACAGGTCGGTTTCCAGGAAGATCTGGCCGTCGGTGATCGAGATCACGTTGGTCGGAACGAAGGCGGACACGTCACCCGCTTGCGTTTCGATGATCGGCAGTGCGGTCAGCGAACCGGTCTTGCCCTTGACGGCGCCGTTGGTGAACTTTTCGACGTAGTCTTCGTTCACGCGGGCAGCACGTTCCAGCAGACGCGAGTGCAGGTAGAACACGTCGCCCGGGTAAGCTTCGCGGCCCGGCGGACGGCGCAGCAGCAGCGACACCTGGCGGTAGGCCCAGGCTTGCTTGGTCAGATCGTCATAAACGATCAGGGCGTCTTCGCCACGATCGCGGAAGTATTCGCCCATGGTGCAACCGGCGTAGGCGGCCAGGTATTGCATGGCGGCCGAGTCCGAAGCCGAAGCGGCCACGACGATGGTGTATTCCATCGCGCCGTGCTCTTCCAGCTTGCGCACCACGTTGTTGATCGTGGAAGCCTTCTGGCCGATAGCGACGTACACGCAGGTGACGCCCTTGCCCTTCTGGCTGATGATCGTGTCGACGGCGACAGCGGTCTTGCCGGTTTGGCGGTCGCCAATGATCAGCTCGCGCTGGCCACGGCCGATCGGCACCATCGAGTCGATAGCCTTGACGCCGGTTTGCAGCGGCTGCGACACCGAGCGGCGGGCGATAACGCCAGGCGCCACTTTTTCAATGATGTCGGTTTCTTTGGCGTTGACCGGGCCCTTGCCGTCGATCGGCTCGCCCAGCGTGTTGACCACGCGGCCTTTCAGTTCCGGACCGACCGGGACTTCCAGAATGCGGCCGGTCGTCTTGACCTGGTCGCCTTCGGAGATGCCGGTGTAGTCGCCCAGAATAACGGCGCCGACGGAATCGCGCTCGAGGTTGAGCGCCAGACCGAAAACATTGTTGGGAAATTCGAGCATTTCGCCCTGCATCACGTCGGACAAGCCGTGGATGCGGGTAATACCGTCGGTCACGGACACGACGGTGCCCTGAGTACGGACATCAGCCGAAGCGCCCAGGCCCTCGATGCGGCTCTTGAGCAGTTCGCTGATCTCGGAGGGATTGAGTTGCATATTGACTCCTGGAATCCTGTTAGTTGCCTTAAGCGGCGAGCTGATCGCGCATGCGGACCAATTGAGCTTGTACGGAAGTATCGAGCACTTGGTCGCCGACAGCCACGCGCACGCCGCCGATCAACGACTGGTCGACGGTGACGTTGGGCTTGAGCTTGAGGCCGAATTTTTGTTCAAGGGCGGCAACCAGGTCTTTGACCTGGGCGTCGCTCAGCTCGAACGCGCTGGTGATTTCCGCCTGCGCCGTGCCCTCGTGACGATTGCGCAGCACCACGAATTGCGAGGCGATGTCGGGCAGCAGCAGCAGCCGGTCGTTTTCAACCAGCAACTCGATGAAATTACGGGCGGCCTGCGGCAATTCGGCCTTGATCAGGCCGGAGAACAGCTCGACGCGCTGCTTATCGCCCAGACGCGGGTCGGCCATGGCCTCGCGCACGTCGGGGTTGGAGGCGACCTGCGACATTTCGCTGACCAGGTCGGCCCAAGCCGGCAAGCCGGCCTTGTCGTCGCGCGCTGCGCTGAAGAGCGCTTCAGCGTAGGGCCGGGCAACAGTGGAAAGTTCAGCCATGACGGTCCCGGATTAAAGCTGCGCGCGAAGCTGGTTGAGCAGCTCGGCGTGGGCGCGGGCGTCAACCTCGCGCTTGAGGATCTGTTCAGCACCCTTGACAGCCAACGCGGCAACATCGTCGCGCAGCGAGTCACGAGCGCGCTGGACTTCCTGCGCGGCATCCTGAGCAGCCTGAGCCACGATACGGGCGCGTTCAGCTTCCGCTTCACGGCGGGCTTGCTCGATCAGGGAGGCGGCTTGCTTCTCGGCCTCGATGATGCGGGCGTGGTTTTCGGACTTGGCAGAAGCCTCGATCAGACTGACGCGCGCCTGGGCTTGAGCCAAGTCGGCTTTGCCCTTCTCGGCGGCGGCAAGGCCGTCGGCGATTTTTTGGCGGCGCTCGTCCATCGCCTTCGTCAGAGGAGGCCACACGAATTTCATCGTGAACCAGCCCAGAACGAAGAACACGAGCATCTGGAAAATGATCGTCGCGTTCAGATTCACGGTCGTTCCTTTAACACCTTGCGGCTCCGACCGCACCCGGAAAGGGGCGTCACGGAGCACTCGATACTTTGCTGGCCGGCGACGGGGCTGTTGCCCACATCGCCGCCAACGTCATGACCCGCCTATTCGCCGGCGGGCGCTGCCTTAACCGACGAACGGGTTGGCGAAGGCGAACAGCATGGCAATACCCACGCCGATCAGGAATGCCGCGTCGATCAGGCCGGCCAGCAGAAACATCTTCGTTTGCAGAGCGTTCATCAGCTCAGGCTGACGAGCCGAAGCTTCCAGATACTTGCCGCCCATCAATGCGATGCCGATGCAAGCGCCGATAGCACCCAAACCGATGATGAGACCGCAAGCGAGGGCAACGAAAGCGACGTTGGTCATGACAACTCCTTGGTTAGAAATCTGAAGTCAAAAATTGAAAAATAAGGGGTACAGCTCAATGCAAGATAATCTTGCTATCCCACGCTGGCCGGGTGGCCAGCGCAGGAAATTCGGGGGATCAGTGGCCTTCGTGTGCCTGGCCGAGATACACCAGCGTCAGCATCATGAAGATGAAGGCCTGCAGAAGAACGATCAGGATGTGGAAGATCGCCCAGATGGAGCCGGCCAGGATGTGGCCGATTCCCAAGCCGATGCTGGCGCCGTTAAAGCCGGTCCAGGCGCCGCCCAGCAGGGCGATCAGCATGAAAATCAGTTCGCCGGCGAACATGTTGCCGAACAACCGCATGCCCAGCGACACGGACTTGGCGGCGTATTCGATCAGGTTCAGCAGCAGGTTGAACGGGGCCAGCACAACGGCGCCCAGGCCATGCGCATGGAACGGCGCGGTGAACAGTTCTTTGACGAAGCCGCCCGGGTGCTTGATCTTGATGCCGTAATAGAACATCAGCAGCAGCACGCCCAGCGACATGCCCATCGGCACGTTCAAGTCGGCCGTCGGCAGAATGCGGTGGTAGTAGAGGGGGTCGCCGTGATGCGCACCCAGGCCGGTCAGGCGCCAGATGGAGGGCAACAGATCAACCGGCAGCAAGTCCAGCGCGTTCATCAGGATGATCCAGAGGAACACGGTGAGCGCCAGCGGGGCGATGAAAAGACGGCTTTTGGCGTTGTGGACGATGCCCTTGGCCTGGTCGTCGACCATGTCGACGATCATTTCCACGAAAGCCTGGAAGCGGGTCGGCACGCCACTGGTGGCGCGGCGAGCAGCGCGCCACAGAAAGAAAATGACGATCAGACCCATCAGGCCGGACCAGAACAACGAGTCGTAATTGATGACGTCGAACTGAGCAATTGCGCTCTGTTTTTCACCGGTATTGTTCAGATGCACCAGGTGATGCTGAATATACGCGGACTGAGGCGACACGTCGCTGGCAGCAGCCATTTGAATCCTACCCTATTTGCTGTATGCCCGAACCCTTGCGAGCCGGACGATTCCACGATCACGTTTGCCGCTACTTACTGCTCGGCGCTAAGACAACTTGCGGAACATCAAGAGCAGGAGGTAGCCCTTCAATGTGAGTATCAAACCCAGCAATGCGGCAGGCCAAACCAGACTGTCCTGTGCCACACGCGAAAGCATCCACAACAACAATGCCGTTGCGAATAACTTGATCAACTCACCAGAGAGAAAGGTAAAAGGGTTGGCGCGACCAGCCCGAACGCT